>URMI01000222.1 GCA_900548845.1 uncultured Clostridia bacterium
TTTCCCTACACGACGCTCTTCCGATCTAGACGCGGTCCCCTTTGCTCTCCTTGACGTGGTGTTTTTTCTGCTTTTCGTGCTTTTGCACGCGCTCGGAGATGTTTTCGGTTGCCGTAGTCATAATTCCACCTCCTCAGAAGAGCGAGTTCTCGGAGAACTTGCGCGAGCAAGAGTTCGCGATGACGAGCAGGACGAGGTTGATGACCGAGTTGAAGAGGCCGACCGCCGTCGCATAGCCCTGGCGGAGGTTCTTGATGCCCTGCTTGTAGACGTACGTCGCGATTATTTCACTCGTCTCAAGGTTGCCGTCCGTCTGCATCAGGAGCACCTTCTCGTACCCGACGCCCATGAGCCCGCCGATGGACATGATGAGCATGACCGAGACGATGGGCGCGATGGCGGGGAAGTCGACGTGCAGCACGCGCTGGAAGCGGGAAGCGCCGTCGATGGTGGCCGCCTCATGCTGCGCCGTGTCGACGCCCGAGAGCGCCGCAAGGTACACGATGGAGCTCCACCCGAAGTCCTGCCAGTTGCTCGAAAGGATGTACATGGGACGGAACGCTCCAGCTTCCAGGAAGAAGGAGTACCGCTCCCCGCCCGCGCTCTCGATGATGTTGTTCACGAGCCCGTAACGCCCGAAGAACAGATAGAGCATACCGACAAGCACGACGAGCGAGATGAAGTGCGGCCCGTTGAAGAGCGTCTGCAGCACCTTGCTCAGCTTCTTGTTCTTCGTGGAGTTGAGCATGAGCGCCACGATGATCGGGAGCGGGAACCCGATGATAAATCCCAGAATACACAAAAGGAACGTATTCCCCATCAGATCCCAGAAAACATAGTTCCCGAAGAATTCTTCGAAGTTCTGAAATCCGATCCAATACCCGTGCAGGATGGAGTCGCCCGGCATATAGTCCTGAAATGCGATCAGAAGACCGTAGATCGGGATATATGCAAAGATGAAGGTGACGACCACCGCCGGGATCAAAAAGAGCAGATACGTCCAGTTCCGCTTGAAGTTGCGCGCAAAGTCCGTCTTTTTGAACTTCGTCCATAAGCCTTCCTTTGCGTCCTGTCCGACTTCCGCGACCGCTTCGGCCGCCGCGCCTGTCCCGGAGATCTCCTCCGCAGGCAGATCGGCAGCTTCGGCATCACGGAAAAGCCTCTTCGCCATACGCTTACCTCCCTTATCTTTGTTTTGAAACACCCGCTGTGTTTCTTGTATTCCCATTATACCGTTATGTGAAAATCTGTCAATATTTGTGAAAAAATCTCTTAGAATTTTTTACATTTGCCCAAATTCTGTGCGGGAATTTTGACAAAAAGCAAAATAAATCTTGACAAACCCATAAAGTGTGCTATAATTGAACCGAGGGGAAACCATTATGGGAAAAAAGGACCGCATCACGGTGCAGGACATTGCGGACGCGCTCTCGCTTTCGCGCAACACCGTCTCAAAAGCGCTCAACAATCAGTATGTCCCGCCGCGCACGCGCGAGCGGGTGCTGTCTGCCGCCATCGAGATGGGCTACAAGAGCTACGGCACCGTCGCCTCGACGGACATGGACAAGAAGCATCTGCGCATCGTGCTCATCACGTCCAAGCACCTCATGACGATGACGTTCTTCATCCAGCTCATGCGCGCCATCGAACTCAGGCTGGACGAGATGGACAACGTCGAACTTTTACAGTTCACCGTCTCCAAGGCATTCTTCTTCGACCGTCTCGTCGACTACTTGCATGAAAACGCGGTGGACGGCATCATCTGCATCGAGCTGTTCGGCGCGGACTATGTGCCCCGCCTCATCGCGCTGGGCTTCCCCACCGTGTTCTTCGACTTCCCCATCTATCTCTCCGTCTCGGGAAACTACGACGTCGTCCTGCCCGAGAGCTTCTCCTCCGTCAAGAACTTCTGCCTGACGCTCATCCGCGAGCGGGGCATCCGCTCCCTCGGGTTCGTGGGTGACTACACCCACTGCACCTCCTTTTACGAACGCTTCCTCGCCATGCGCGAGGCCCTCTTCCTTGCGGGCATGGAGTACGACACCGACTGCTCCTTCATCGAGAAGGACTCTTTCCCCTACGGCGACCCCGAGGAACTGGCGCGCGCTCTCGCCCGCACCAAGATCCCCGAGTGCTATATCTGCGCCAACGATACCATCGCCGTCAGCGTCATCCGCGCCCTGAAACTGCTGAGAAAGCGTGTTCCGCGCGACGTCATGGTGGCGGGGTTCGACAACCTGCCCGAGGCAAAGAACTGCGACCCCGCGCTCACCACCTTCAATGTGGACAAGACGGGGCTGGGACGAAAGCTTCTCGATGTGCTGCTCGCCCGCATCGGCCGCCCGCGCGAAAAATCGCAGGTCATCTACCTGCAATCCAAGCAAATTCTGCGTCAGACGACGTAATCTACACGATTTCTTATTCTTATGATTTTGATTCTTATTATGGATAAGGAGCATGATAAAATTGAAAAAGATAATATCTTGTATTTGTCTATCTGTTTTTATGATTTTCGCAATGGCGGCTTGCACCGAATATGCACCTCAGCAAGGTGACTTTGAATTATCTGTTGCGTTGACAAAAACAGAGTTTACGCAAGGCGAAGTAATGGAATATACTGTCAAACTAACGCGAAAGAGCGGACCTTACTTTGAGTTCCAAGGCAGTTCCACGCTTTGTAGTTACTATTTTGAAAGATCGGAAGAGCACACGTCTGAAC
>URMI01000223.1 GCA_900548845.1 uncultured Clostridia bacterium
CTGGAGTTCAGACGTGTGCTCTTCCGATCTATGATCTTATCGATGGTGCCGAACTTTTCCATGAGCGCCTTGCGCTTTTCCTTTCCGACGCCTTCGATCTCGTCGAGAACGGAGGAAAGGTTGCGCTTGCTGTGTAAGTTCCGAAAATAGGTGATGGCAAAGCGGTGCGCCTCGTCGCGTATGCGCTGCAAGGTGCGGAGCGCATAGTCGCGGCGGGGAAGGCGGACGGGCTCGGGGGAAGAGAGCGTATAGATCTCCTCTTCCTGCTTGGCGAGCGAGATGAGGTCGATGCCCTCCACGCCCAGCTCTTCGAAGATCGCACGGACTGCGGAGAGCTGCCCCCTGCCGCCGTCGATGACGATGAGCTGGGGCTTCGGGAAGCGCTCCTCTTCGTCCGTTCCGAGCTTCAAAAGGCGGCGGGAAAGCACTTCTTTTAAGGAAGCGAAGTCGTCCGCGCCCTCCACCGTCCTGATTTTGAAGCGGCGGTAGGCGGTTTTATCCGCTTCGCCGTCCGTGAAGACGACCATGCTGCCCACCTTATCGACGCCCGAGATGTTGGAGATATCGTAGCACTCCATGCGCTTGGGGTAATGCGAAAGCCCGAGCACCTCCTCAAGCCGCTTGCAGGCGTTGACCGTCATATCGTTCTTGTGTTCGATGGCGGAGACGGACTTTTCGAGGTATTCCCGCGCGTTGCGGGCTGCCATATCCAAAAGATCGCGCTTGACGCCCTGCTTGGGGCGCACGATCTCCGTCTTCCTGCCCGTCTTTTCGCGCGCGTATGCCAGAAAGAGTTCGTCGTCCATCTCTTCGTCGGTGACGAGCTCGTGCGGCAGCTCGTGCGAGGAATAATATTGGGTGAGAAAGCTCAGAAAGCTCTCGCCGCCCTCGCCCGCGCCCTCTTCGAGGGGGAAAGTGCGGCTGCCCTGCATGACGCCCCGCCGCGTGACGAGCACGCAGATGGCGCCGTAGATGCCGTTCGTCGCCCGCGCCCAGATGTCCGCCTCCACGTCCTTGGGCATGGCGGTGATACGGCGGAGCTTTAAGCGCGAGAGCATCTCGATGCGGTCGCGGTACTCGAGGGCGAGCTCGAATTCCTCGTTTTCGGCAAATTTTTGCATCTTTTCGCGGAGAAGTTCTTCCGCTTCCTCGTAATTGCCCGCAAGAAAGGACGCCGCGCCCGCAACGCGCGAAGAGTAGTCCTCTTGCGAGATATAGCCCGCGCAGGGGGCGGGGCAGCGCCCGAGATGATAGTTGAGGCAGGGCCGCTGCATTTTCCCGAGCGTCTTTTTGCAGGTGCGCACGCCGTAGACGCGCGCGGCGATATCGACGATGTCCTTGCAGCTGATGCCGCCCATGAAGGGGCCGAAGTATTTGCCGTCCTTTTGGATGCGGCGGGTGATGGAAATATGCGGGAAGGGCTCCTTCGTGTGCAGTTTGATGTAGGGGTAAGTTTTATCGTCCTTTAAAAGGATATTGTATTTGGGCTTATACTTCTTGATGAAGGTGTTTTCGAGGGAGAGCGCGTCCACCTCGCTCGGCGTGACGACGTAGGAAAAATCGGCGATGTTTTCGACCATCGCCTGCACCTTGGGGGGCTTGGGCGAGGAATGGAAGTACTGCCGCACGCGGTTTTTGAGCACCCGCGCCTTGCCCACATAGATGATGACGCCGCCGCTGTCCATCATGAGATAGACGCCGGGCGCATCGGGCAGCAGTTTGAGTTTTTCCTGTATGACACTCATCCAAGTCTATTATACACGCCTTAACGCGATTTTTCAAGGGCTTACGGCATTTTTCCGCACTTTTTCGCAAAATGCGCCCTTTTTGGGCGGATCCTGCCCGGAAAACGCCCTCAAAAGCCCAAAAATTCCACGCCTTTTAACAAAACGTCGTTGACGATCTCGTTCGCGAGCGCATAAAAGATGACTTTTCCGTGGCGCTCGCAGCGCACGAGCCCGCTGTCCTTCAAATAGCGGAGCTGATGGGAGACCGTCGTCTGATTGAGCGCAAGGACACGGGAAAGATCGGTGACGCACAGTTCGGAGATGGCGAGCGCCGACAAAAGTTTCAGTCTCGTGGCGTCCGAAAAGACGGAGAAAAAGCGCACGAGAGAGGAGAGCGTCTCCCCTTTCGGGACGCCCTCTAAAATGATGCCGTTCGTGCGGCGGTCCAAAAGCAGCGTTTGCATTCATTGCCCCCTTTGCCAAAATTTAAGGCTCTTTTTTTGATCATACCGCATGCGCATATGATAAAATGGGGCTTCTTTGTCGAAAAACCGCCTCCTTTGCCCCAAAGTTTTGTGAATATTTGCCCTTCCCCCTTGACGAGGGGCGCTTGCGGGTGTAAAATAAACATATGGAGCCTGTTTTTTACCTTCTCATCGTCTGCGCCGCGATGAGCCTTCTTGCCTTTGTTTTTTACGGCGCAGACAAGCTGAAAGCCAAAAAAGGGGCGTGGAGAGTGCCCGAAAAGGTGCTTTTATGCCTTTCCTTCTTCGGCGGCGCCCCGGGCGGCATTTTAGGCATGCTCCTCTTCCGCCATAAGACCAAACATTGGTACTTCTGGCTCGTCAATTTTTTGGGCCTTGCGCTCGTTGCGGGGCTTTCTGCCGCCCTTTTATTGCTCCTTTGAACCGCGCATACACACCTCCTTTTCATTTTATTAGGAAAAAGAGCCCCGAAACGGGGCTCTTTTTCACACTTTTTAGTGC
>URMI01000224.1 GCA_900548845.1 uncultured Clostridia bacterium
AGCCCATCTATCCCATGGAGCGGCTCAAAGAGATCGCAGAGCGCGAAAATGTGCGGCTCGGCATCCTCACCGTTCCCGGCGAAGCGGCGCAGCAGGCGTGCGACGCGATGGTGGAGGCGGGCATCACGGCGATCTTGAGCTTTGCGCCCGCATATGTGCGCGTTCCCGAAGGGGTGACGCTGCGCTGCGAGGATCTTGCGGCATCGCTCGCCTCTCTCTCGGCGGAGACCGAAAAGAGCGGCGCTTGAAAAAAGGCAATATTTAAATCAGCAAAATATATCGGAGGTATCACATGAAAGACTTTATCGTCAACGATGAGGAATCGCTCGAAAAGCTCTTGGCGCGTGTCAGAGCTGCTCAGGCGAAGTACGCCACCTACACGCAGGAGCAGGTGGACAAGATCTTCTTCGCGGCGGCGCTCGCTGCGAACAAGATGCGTCTTCCTCTCGCGAAGATGGCAGTCGAAGAGACGGGCATGGGCGTTGTAGAGGACAAGGTCATCAAGAACAATTACGCGGCCGAGTACATCTACAACAAGTATAAGGACGTCAAGACCTGCGGCGTCGTGGAACGCGACGAGGGCTTCGGCTATACGAAGGTCGCAGAGCCCGTCGGCGTCGTCGCTGCGGTCATCCCCACGACCAACCCCACGTCCACCGCGATCTTCAAGTGCCTCATCTGCCTGAAGACGAGGAACGCGCTCATCATCTCGCCCCATCCCCGTGCAAAACAGTGTACGATCGAAGCGGCGAAGATCGTCCTCGAGGCGGCAGTCAAAGCGGGTGCCCCCGAAGACATCATCGGCTGGATCGATCAGCCCACCGTGCCCCTTTCGGGCATGATCATGAGAGAGGCGGACCTCATCCTTGCGACGGGCGGTCCCGGCATGGTCAAAGCGGCATACTCCTCCGGCAAGCCCGCAGTCGGCGTCGGCGCAGGCAACACGCCCGCCGTCATCGATTCCTCTGCGGACATCAAGCTCGCGGCTTCCTCCATCCTGCACTCCAAGACGTTCGATAACGGCATGATCTGCGCTTCCGAGCAGTCGGTCATCGTCCTCAAAGACGTCTACGACGAGTTCAAGAAGGAGATGGCGCTCCGCGGCGCTTACTTCCTCACCCCCGAAGAGACGGACAAGGTGAGAAAGACCATCATCATCAACGGCGCGCTCAACGCGAAGATCGTCGGCCAGAGCGCCTGCAAGATCGCAGAACTTTCGGGCTTCACGGCGCCCGAGGGCAGCAAAGTGCTCGTCGGTGAAGTCGAGTCCGTCGACATCTCCGAAGAGTTCGCGCACGAGAAGCTCTCGCCCGTGCTTGCAATGTACAAGGCGGAGGACTTCGAGGACGCCGTCGCCAAGGCAGACCGCCTCATCAAGGATGGCGGCCTTGGCCACACCTCCTCGCTCTATGTCAACGTCGAGACGGGTCAGGACAAGATCGAGCGTTTCCGCTCCGTCATGAAGACCTGCCGTATCGTCATCAACACGCCTTCTTCGCACGGTGGTATCGGCGATCTTTACAACTTCAAGATGACGCCTTCGCTCACCCTCGGCTGCGGCTCGTGGGGCGGCAACTCCGTCTCGGAGAACGTCGGCGTCAAGCACCTCATCAATTACAAAACCGTTGCGGAAAGGAAGGAAAATATGCTGTGGTTCAGAGCTCCCGAAAAGGTCTATTTCAAGCGCGGATGCCTCGGAGTTGCCCTCAAGGAACTCGGACATCAGGTCTACAATAAGAAGAAGGCGTTCATCGTCACCGACGGATTCCTCTATCAGAGCGGCTTCACCAAGAAGATCACCGATATCCTCGACGCAGAGGGCATCACGCATGCGACCTTCTTCAACGTCACGCCCGATCCTACGCTCGCCTGCGCGAACGAAGGCGTCAAGCAGATGCGCGACTTCGCTCCCGACGTCATCATTGCGGTCGGCGGCGGTTCGCCCATGGACGCAGCCAAGATCATGTGGGTGATGTATGAGCATCCCGACGTCGACTTCCAGGATATGGCGATGCGCTTCATCGATATCCGCAAGAGAGTTTACACCTTCCCTCACATGGGCGACAAGGCGCTCTTCGTCGCCATCCCCACGACGGCAGGTACGGGCTCCGAAGTTACTCCTTTCGCCGTCATCACCGACGAGAAGACGGGCACCAAGTATCCTCTTGCCGACTATGAGCTCATGCCCGACGTCGCGATCGTCGATGCAGACCTCATGATGAGCATCCCTAAGGGCCTTACGTCCTGCTCGGGTATCGACGCAATGAGCCATGCGCTCGAGGCGATCGCTTCCGTCATGGCGACCGACTTCACGAACGGCATCGCAAAAGAAGCTGCCCGCATCATCTTCGAGTATCTGCCCCGCGCTTACGAGAAGGGCGCGCACGACGCAGAAGCGCGCGAGAGGATGGCAAATGCTTCCTGCATGGCAGGTATGGCGTTTGCGAATGCCTTCCTCGGCGTCTGCCACTCCATGGCGCACAAGCTCGGTTCCTACTGGCACATCCCTCACGGCATGGCGAACTCGCTCATGCTCGAAGAGGTCATCCGCTTCAATAGCTCGGAAGCTCCCGCCAAGATGGGCACCTTCCCTCAGTACGCTTATCCTCAGTGCAAGGCACGCTATGCGGATGTCGCCCGCTATGTCGGCTGCACGGGCGCCAATGACGACGAGCTCGTCGAAGCGCAGATCGGAAGAGCACACGTCTGA
>URMI01000225.1 GCA_900548845.1 uncultured Clostridia bacterium
CCGATTTGACCTGCTCGGGAAGCGCCGCCGTAAGTTCGTCCGTGCGGAGCCAGATCTCCCCGCCGTGCATACCCGTGCCGCAGAAGTTGCCGACGACGGGCTTGCCGTTCAAACGATCGCCGAGAACGATGATGGTGCCGCCCGCCTGATATTCGCCGAGGAAGCTCCCCGCCCTGCCGCCGATGACGATGGCGGGCTTCTGGGTGCGGAAGGCCTTCATGTGGATGCCGCAGCGGTAGCCGACGTCGCCCTCGATGAAGATCTTTCCGCCGCGCATGGCGTAACCCGTGGCATCTCCCGCACTGCCGTGCACTTCGATGACGCCCGCGTTCATCGTGTCGCCCGTCGCCTCCTGTACGTTGCCGTCGATGCGCACTTCCGCGCCGTTGAGATATGCCCCGAGCGCGTTCCCGGGCGTGCCGTGGATAAAGATGTGCCGTTCCGAAAGCCCCGCGCCGATGTAGCGCTGGCCGACGCAGTTCATGATCTCGATATTATTTTCCTGCGATGCCCTGACCGCCGCATTGAGCGCCGAATAGTGCATACCGCCTGCAAAGATCTTCATATCATACCTCCCTTGCAAAGTCGCGGCGCATCTCTTCGGGAAGCGCGCTCCACTTCGGGTCTGCCTCGAGTGCCTTCAAGTCCACTTCCGAGAGCGGAATGCGCTTTCTCAAGAGCATCGTGTAGATGCCCGCCCGCTCGGGGTGATCGATAAGGATGAATCCCTTGAGGACGCCGTCCTTCAGAAAGAGCGCCTTATATGCAGTCTCGGTGCGCTCAAGGTACTCCTCTCCCTCATACACACCCGCCGTCATGACGTGCGTCCCGAAGAAGCCGATGGAGTTGAACGCCGCCGCGTCCGTGAGCCGCTCCTCGCCGCCCGCCATGTTGACGCCCGCGATGCGCCCCTGAAAGGAGGCGTTTGGAAGGAGCGCCAGGATCTTCTTCGTACCGCTTGCGACGTCCAAGCTCTCCGTGCAGTCGCCCGCCGCGTACACGTCGGGAAGGGTCGTCCTGCCGCCTGCGTCGATAACGATGCCGCGCGAAACCTCGCCGCCCGCCTCCTTCACGAGCTCCACATTCGGGCGCACGCCGACGGCGGTGATGAGGATGTCGAATTCCACTTCCTTTCCGCTCTTGAGCGTTGCTCTGTGCTCGTCGAAGTGCGCAACGCTGTCCGCAAGATGGAAGGTCGCGCCGTGTTCCTCTAAGACGCTTTGGACCATCCTGGCCCCCGTCTCGTCGAGAATGGAGGGCAGGATGCGGGATGCGAGGTCGACGATCTCCGTATGCTTGACGCGCGCCGCGATGCCCTCGAAACACTTGAGCCCGATGAGCCCCGCGCCGATGATGAGCGCCCGTTTTTCGGGGGAGAGCGCCTTCTCAAGGGCCAGAGCGTCGTCCATCGTCATGAAGTGGTAGCGCTCCTTGACGTTTTCGATGCCCTCCATCGGCGGCTCGAAGGGACGGGAGCCCGTCGCGACGAGCAGCTTTTCATATCCGATCTTTTCGCCGCCCGCAAGTTCCACCGTCTTTTCTTCGGGGTGGATGGCCGTCGCGCGCACGCCGAGGCGAAGCGTCACGCCATTCTTTTCGTAAAAGTCCTCGGGCCGGTAGTCCATGCGGGAGAGATCGGTCTCTCCCAACAGGTAATAGGAAATGAGCGGCCTGCCGTAGGCAACGTGACTCTCCTCGCCGATGACAAGGAGGCTCCCCTCTCTGTCTTTCGAGCGGATGCCCTCAATGGCGGCGACGGCGGCGATGCTCCCGCCGATGATGACATAAGTAAACCTGTTCATAGTGCGCTCCTCTCCTCAAAGACGATGGCTCCATTCGGGCAGTGCTTGACGCAGTTGGGCTCTCCCATCCGATTGTCCGTGCAGAGCTGGCACTTCATGGCGGCATGGCCCTCGGGCGAGGGCAGCACCGCACCGTACGGGCAGACGAGCACGCAGGTGAGGCAGCCGACGCATTTCTTTTGGTCGATGCGTACGATACCGTCCTCCCCCTTCGTGAGCGCGCCCGAGATACAGCTCTGAACGCACACGGGGTCGGTGCAGTGGCGGCAGTTGACGGCAAAGCGAATGTCGCCGTCCTCGTCCACCTGTACGCGGGGGTGGATGGCCTTGCCCTTCAGCGCGCGCACCATGTCGGCAATGCCCGAGTTGGCGTACGCACACTCATATTCACAGAGATGGCACCCGAGGCACCACTTTTCATTGACGTAAATGCGTTTCATAATCTCCCCCTTAGAGCGATTCGCCCGCGTAGCGCACGCCGAGCAGTCTGAGTTCGGTATCGGTAAGCCCGATACCGCGCAGCATGAGGCGGTTGCCCTTGAGGGCCTCGAGCGAGTTGATGCCCATGCCTCCCATCATCTCCTCGATCTCGTGCTTCCACGCCGTGACGAGGTTTACAAGCCGCTTGTAGCCGAGGTCGGGGTTGAGCCGCTTGACGAGATCGGGCCGCTGCGTAGCAATACCCCAGTTGCACTTGCCCGTATGGCAGGAGCGGCAGAGATGACAGCCGAGCGCAAGGAGCGCCGCCGTGCCGACGTAACAGGCGTCTGCCCCCAAAGCGATGGCCTTGACGACGTCCGCACTCGAGCGCACCGAACCGCCGACGACGAGGGAGACATTGTCGCGGATTCCCTCCTCGCGGAGACGGGAGTCGATCTGCGCGAGCGCCATCTCGATGGGAAT
>URMI01000226.1 GCA_900548845.1 uncultured Clostridia bacterium
GGCGCTTTGCGCCGCCGCCCCGCCATCATTATCGGAACAAAATATTGCCTTCCACTTCATACCGCGCGGCGCCGAACGCCCGCTCGAGGACGCAGCCCTTCAGGCATTCTTCCTTTTTCCCCGCAAAGCGGATGCCGGCCTCTTCGAGGACGAGCACATGATCGGAAGATGCGATGCCGTCCGAAAGGTCGTGCGACACAAAGAGCACCGTCTTTTTTTTCTCCTTCAGCTCCTGCAACACAGAAAAGAACACGCTCTTGAAGGGAAGATCCATATACGTCGTCGGCTCGTCGAGAAGGACGAGCGGGGTGTCCTGCACGAGCAGCATGGCGAGAAACACTTTCTGCTTTTCCCCGCCCGAGAGGGTAGAAACGCGCCGCTTTGCAAGCTCCCCGATGCCGAGCTTTTGCATGGCGGCAGCAACTTCTTCGCGCTCCTTGGCGCTCAGCCGCGCCGAGTAGGGGCTCCTTCCGAACCCGACGACTTCCTCTGCGGGAAGATCGGGCGAAGGCAGCATCTGCGGCAAAATGCTTAATAGTTTCGCCCGTTCGCGCGCGGGGAGCCCTTTGAGCTCCTTCCCGTCAAGCTTCACGCTGCCCTCAAAGGGGAGCGCCCCCGCGATGCAATGAAGAAGGGTAGATTTCCCCGAACCGTTGCGCCCCAAAAGCGCAGTCACGCCCTCGGGAAGACAAAATCTGATGTCATGCAGCACCTGTTTTTTGCCGTATGAGGCGGAGATGCGCGCTTCAAACATGGCGTTTCCTCCTCAGAACAAGCGCTAAAAAGAAGGGGACGCCGAGGAGCGCCGTAAACACGCCCACAGGGATCTCGGTCGGGGCAAAGAGGGTGCGGGCGAGAAGGTCTGCAAGCAGCAAAAGCGCCGCGCCCAGCATGGGGGAAAGGCAGAGCTCTCCCCGCATATTTCCCTTCACGAGGGCGCGCGCCGTGTGCGGCACGATGAGCCCGACGAACCCGATGAGCCCCGTAAAGGAGACGGCAGCCGCCGCCGAAGCCGCCGCCGCGATAAGGCTAAAAAGCCGCACCCGCTTGACGGGAACGCCCAAAGAGCCCGCGAGCGTATCGCCGAGGCAGAAAAGCGCGAGTTTTTTCGAAAGCAGCTGGCTTGCAACAAGGCAGGCAAGGATGAGGACGGCGGGGAGGAGCAGGTCTTCCGTCTTCACGCCGTGCAGCCCGCCCACCGAAAAGTCGATGTAAGAGGAGAGCGCGTCGGGGTCGACGACGGAAAGGAAGGAGATGCCCGCCTGAAAGAGGGCGGAGAGGGCGACGCCCGCAAGCACGATGACGGCGCGGCTCATCCCCGCCGAGCGTGCCACGCCTAAGATGAGAAAGGTCGCAAGCAGCGCCCCCAGAAACGCCGCCAAAGGGAGAAAGGCATAGGCGAGGGGAAAGCATACAAGCAGCAAAAGGACCGCAAACCCCGCCCCCGCATTGATGCCTAAGATACTCGGCGAAGCAAGGGGGTTGTCCGTCACCCGCTGTAGAAGCGTTCCCGCCTGCGAAAAGGCGACGCCCGCGAGGATAGCCCCCAGAACGCGCGGCAGACGGGAAGAATAGAAGATGGCGGTGTACGTTTCATAGCCCTCTTTTTGCAGCATCCCGCCCCAGAACTCGGCAGAAGAGAGGGGAACGCTCCCCAGCCGCAGCGCCAAAAAAGCGGAGGCAAGCAGCAGCGCCCCCGCTGCAGAAAAGACGATGAAGTTGCGCGTTTTTGCGTTCATCCGATGGTGTGTAACAGACGGGCGAGCGTCTCGTACGCCTCCGCCCAGCGCCCGTTGGGCTTGAAGTGGAAGAGCTCCTTTTCAAGAAAGGCGTAATTTCCTTGTCTGACGGCGGTAAGCTGCTGCCATGCGCTCTCCTGGAGCATTTCCTTCACAAAGTTCTGCGAAGCTTCCTCGTCGCCCATCGCCGTGAAGAAGATATAGTCGGGGTCTTCTTGCAGGATATATTCGATGCTCAGCGTATCCGAAAGGACGGCGCCCGCAAGCAGCGAATCGTCGGCGATGTTGTGCGTTCCGAGTTCCTTCAGCATCTCTGCGGCGAAGTGATCTTCCGAGGTCTTCGCCTTCACCGAGCGTGCCGAAGAGCCCGCGCGGACAAAGAGGATATCGACGCCCTCAAAGCTGTTTTCCGCAAGAATGGTATCGATCTTCTGCTTTTGCGACGCGCCGTACTGTTCAAACGCCGTCTCATCTCCCGTGATATGGGTGCAGATCTTCAGAACGTCCAAAAAATCCGAAAAACTCTCGACGACAAACTGTGCCGCGGGGATATCGAGCTCCATGAGCGTCTCCGCCGTCTCCGCCTGCGCCGCGATATCGCCCGAGCAGATGACAAAGTCGGGCTTTTCGATAAGCAGCCGTTCGAGGTCGATCTTTTTCCCTGCGCCGTCGTCAACGAGAGGGGTGCCTTCGGGGACGAACCCGCGCTCCACGCTCTCGCCCACGGTCACGGCGACCGTGCCCCCCGCAAGCTGCCAAAGCTCTGCAAACGAGGAAAAGAGCACGGCGACGCGCTCGGGCTTTTCTTGAAGGACGATGGTCTCTCCCGCGCTGTCCGTAAAGGAGGTATAAGCGGCGGGCGGATCGGGCGGCACGAGAATGGGGTCGTCCCAATTTTGCGTACAGCCCGAAAGGAGGGCGGGGAGCATCAGCG
>URMI01000227.1 GCA_900548845.1 uncultured Clostridia bacterium
GACCTTGCGGAGGGGAAAGTTTCGGCGGTGCAGACGCGCTTCCCCCCCGAACCCAACGGGTATCTGCACATCGGGCATGCAAAGAGCATGTTCGTCAACTTCGGCACGGCGCTCAAATACGGCGGCAAGTGCAATCTCTTCTTCGACGACACCAACCCCAGCAAGGAAAAGACGGAATTCGTGGACGCCATCCGCGCGGACATTCATTGGTTGGGCTATGAGTGGGCGAGAGAGTGCTACGCTTCCGATTTCTTCGATACCATCTACGAGTATGCGGAACAGCTCATCTTAGAGGGCAAAGCGTTCGTGTGCGATCTTTCCGCCGAGGAGATCAAAAATACGCGCGGCACGCTCACCGAGCCCGGGCAGGAGAGCCCCTTCAGGGACCGCACGATCGAGGAAAACCTGCGCCTCTTCCGCGAGATGCGGGAAGGCAAGTATGCGGACGGCGAAAAGTGCCTGCGCGCCAAGATCGACATGGCGTCGCCCAACCTCAACCTGCGCGATCCCGTCATCTACCGCATCCTGCACGTTGCCCATCACCGCACGGGCGACAAGTGGTGCATCTATCCCATGTACGACTATGCGCACCCCATCTGCGACTATCTGCAGGGCGTGACGCACTCCCTCTGCACCCTCGAATTTGAGGATCACCGCCCCCTCTATGACTGGGTGGGCATCAATCTGGGGTTTGCGCCCAAGCCGCGGCAGATCGAGTTCGCCCGCCTCAACATCACCAACCTCGTCATGAGCAAGCGGTATTTGAAAAAGCTCGTCGAAGAAGGTTCGGTGCACGGTTGGGACGACCCCCGTATGCCTACTTTAGCGGGGCTCCGCAACCGCGGCGTGCCCGCTGCCGCCATCCGCGATTTCTGCGAGCGCGCGGGCGTCACCAAAGCCAACTCCGAATGCGAGATCGGCTATTTCGAGGCGGTCATCCGCGACTATCTCAACGCGCATGCGCCCCGCGCCATGGCGGTCGCAGAGCCTCTGAAGCTCGTCATCACCAACTACGAGGGGAGCGAGGAGGTGGACTTCGACGTCAACCAGCTCGACCCCGAGGCGGGCACGAGAAAGGTGCGCTTCTCGGGCGAGCTCTATATCGACGGGAGCGATTTCTCCCTCGACCCTCCCCCCAAGTATCACCGCCTGAAATTGGGCGGCAACGTGCGCCTCAAAAACGCCTACATCATCCGCGCCGACGAAGCCGTCAAAGATGAGAACGGCAACGTCACCGAGGTGCGCTGCACCTACTTCCCCGAGAGCCGCAGCGGGAACGACAAGAGCGGCATCAAGGCGAAGGGCGTCATCCAGTGGGTGGATGCGGGAACGTGCGTGGACGCCGTCCTGAAGCAGTACGACCACCTTTTGAAGGACGCGGACTACGCGGGGCAGGACTTCAACGAACGCCTCAACCGCGACAGCGAGCATATCTTTGCGGCAAAGGCCGAGCCCTATCTTGCCGAAGTCCCCGAAGGGAGCGACTTCCAGCTCCTGCGCGTGGGGTATTACAAGACCTGCCGCGAGGGCGGAAAACTCTGCCTTTCGGAGATCGTCTCCCTGAAAGACAATTTCAACAAGTAACTTTGTGCGGCGGGGCGGGCGATCGCCCCGTTTTTGCCCCCTTCCCGAGGGAGAGGGCGCGCATTTTCTTGACATCTCTTTCCGGCTGTGGTATAGTAAAGCAAACGTTCGTTTGTATCTTGTGAGGAGCGACATGGAACACCGCGAATTCAAACTGCATGCGCCCTTTTCGCCGACGGGCGATCAGCCCGAAGCCATCGAAAAATTGACGGAAGGGGTCTTAGACGGCATCCGCACGCAGGTGCTCGTCGGCGTGACGGGCAGCGGCAAGACGTTCACGATGGCGAACGTCATCAAGAACGTGGGGCGGCCCACGCTCGTCATCGCGCACAACAAGACGCTTGCGGCGCAGCTGTGCAACGAGTTCCGCGAATTTTTCCCCGAAAACGCCGTCGAATACTTCGTCTCCTACTACGATTACTATCAGCCCGAGAGCTATATCCCTTCCACCGATACCTATATCGAGAAGGACCTTTCGATGAACGACGAGATCGATAAGCTGCGCAACGCGGCGACGTGCGCTTTGGGCGAGCGGGACGACGTCATCGTCGTCTCCTCCGTCTCCTGCATCTACGGCTTGGGCGCGCCCGAGGAGTTCTTCCGCCTCGGCATCTCGCTGCGCCCCGGGCAGGAGATGGCGCGCGACGAGCTCCTTCGCCGCCTTGTCGAGATCCACTATACCCGCAACGACGTCGATTTCAAGCGCTCCACCTTCCGCGTGCGCGGGGACGTCGTGGAGATCTTCCCCGCTTCCAATTCCGAAGTCGCCGTCCGCGTCGAATTTTTCGGCGACGAGATCGACTCGCTCGGCGAAGAGGACGTCGTCACGGGCAAGGTCGTCTCTTCCCTGAAGCACGCCGTCATCTTCCCCGCGAGCCACTATGCGGTGGGCTCCGAACGCCTGCAAAGCGCCCTTTCCATGATCGAGGAAGACCTCAAAGGGGAGGTCAAGGCGTTCGAGGACGAGGGGAAGCTCTTGGAGGCGCAGCGCCTCTCTCAGCGCACCGAGCACGATCTTGAAATGCTCAAAGAGATCGGGTACTGTTCGGGCGTGGAGAACTATTCGCGCTACTTCGACGGGCGGGAG
>URMI01000228.1 GCA_900548845.1 uncultured Clostridia bacterium
CACGACGCTCTTCCGATCTATTTTGGCTTTTTCCTGACGCGCTTTTTCTCCACCAGAAGATAGACGGGCGCGGGCGTTTCATCGGTCTTCCCGCGCGTTTCATCGACCTTCCCGCGAGGTTCATCGGCCTTCCCGCCCTTTTCCTCATCTTGGGGAGAAGCCTTTTCGGGCCGGTTCTCGTTCGTTTTCTCCTGCTTTTCGGGGGAAGAAGTCTCGTTTTGCGGCGTGCTTTTCACCGCCCGCCAGCCGAGAAGGGCGAGCCTTCCCGCATGCACCGCGCCAAAGCAGACGAGAAAGAGCACGAGCACCCATAAGAGCCCTTCTTTTGCGCCGCCGCCCGCTATGGCAAGCATAAGTTCTTTCATGCCGTGAGCATACCGCAAAACGTGCTGTCATCTCTTTGCAGATGCGCGCATATTTTCAGAGGTTTTGGGGAAGCTTTGCTGTATGAAACTCTGGCCCTTCCCCAAGCGCGCGCCCAAGGCTCCCGCCTCGTCCGTCCCTGCCGCCTCGCCTGCCGTCTCCGCCGAGGCTCGCCCCGAAGCGCGCTCTTCCCTGCCGCTCGCTTCGCCTGCTCCCGTTCCCCAAGAAGCGGCTCCCGTTCTTGCCGATACTGCGCCCGCTGCGGCAGAAGCAGCTCCCGCGCCCGAACCTGCGCCGCCGTGCCCGTCCAAACCCGAAGTTCCGCCGCAAACGGCGGAGGAACAGCCGCAGCCCGCCCGCGTGCTTTCGGCGGGGGAGGCCGCCCGCTTCCGCGAATTTCTCAGAAGAAGGAAGGAGACGGAGCTTGCGCTCATGCTGCATCGGCTCATCTCCGATCTGACGTCCGTCTCCGACCGCGCTGCTCTTCGTGCGGGCGTGGAGAGCGCGGTGCGAATGGGGGCGTTCGGTGTGCTCGTTACGCCCGATAAGCTCCCGCTCGTGCGCAAGCTGCTCCAGGAGAGCGGAAAGAGCGGGCAACCCGCCGCCCAAACCGCCGATCAACCCGCCGCCCAAGCCTCTGCCCAAACCTCAGCCCAACTCGGCGCGGGAGTTCCCCGCCTCTTCGCGCTCATCGGCGGCACGGGGGAAACGCTCCCCGCCGTCAAAAAGTATGAAGCCAGGAAGGCGGTGCGGCTGGGGGCGGAGGCGCTCGTGCTCCTTCCCTCCGTCATGTTGCTTCACGGCGGCGCGGTGCAGGCGGCGAAGCGGGAGTGGCGGCCCGTCCTGCGCGCGGCGGGGAAGAGGGGCGTCTTCGTGGCATTGACAGACCCCTCTCTGAACGGAGAAGAGACGCTCTCCGGCGTGCGTGCCGCAAACAAGGCGGGCGCGGCGGGCGTCGTCGTCCGCGGGGAGGTCGCCATCGTTTCGGCGGCGTTCCGCGAGGCGTGCCCCGTGTGCACGCAAGGGGTCGGGAGCGCCGAGGAGCTCTCCCTCCTTTGCAAGGCGGGCGCGGGCTATGCGTTCACGGCGCAGGCAGAATGCCTCGCGGGCGAGCTCAGACAGCTCACAAAAGAGTCGGGCGGATAAGCGGATGCATTGTTTTTCAGAATGGGGAAGGTTTGGCGCCGCGCGCCTTCTGTTTCAAGAAGGCGCGCGGCGCTCCCAAAATAAAAATCGTTGCGGTCGCCGATGGCGGGGAAAAGTTCCTTGCCCTCGGCGCGTTTTTTTGTTACAATAGGGGGGTATAAGGAGAGTGACGAGATGAAAACCAGGATCGACGCATCAAAACTTGTATCCATGCTCTTAGAGCTTGTAACTGCCGTCTGTATGGTGACGGGCATCACCCTCACGGCGCAGATGGGCGGGGGATTCATGGGCGGCGGTACGGCGTTTTTGTATTTCACCGTGCAGTCCAACCTCTGGATCGGCGCGGCTTGCGCCCTCTTTTTCGTGCTGAACGCCGTCACGCTTGCAAAGCCGTCCTTTTTTATCCCGCGCGTCCTGCACGTTATCAAATTTGTCTTTACCGTCTCCATCACGCTGACGGGCATCGTCTTCTGCGGCGTGCTCGCCCCGACGCTTCCGGGAAGTTTCAAGTCGGCGGCAAATGTCTTAACGCACGTCGTCGTGCCGGTCGCCGCGGTCATCGACCTCTTTTTCTGCCGCCCGCAGAAGATCGCCTATCAGGAGTTCGCCTTTGCCCTCATCCCGCCCATCTATTATCTCTGCTTTGCGGGGGTCGGTTATGCGCTCAACTGGGATTTCGGCGGCGGCAACAACTATCCCTACTTCTTCCTCAATTGGGATTCTCCCGCCGGCGCCTTCGGGTTCAGTTCCGAGATGCCCTATTTCATGGGATGTTTCTATTGGATCGTCGTCATGATCGCGTTCATCTCCCTGCTCTCGCTCGGCTATATCGCGCTCATCGGAGCGCTCAATCAAAGGGCGCAAAAGAAAGCTGCGAAAGAGCCCTCATCGGACGGGCAGTAACGGGATCGGCGGCAAAGCGCCGCGCTGTTTATAAAACCCTTCCCGCAAACTTTTGCGGAAACGGACGGTTTCGGGCGAAAAAATTTGTGTGAAACAATTTTCACAGGGCTTTGGCGGGCAAAAATGCGCGAATGGGGCAAAATCGCTTTGCGTTTTCGGAAAAATATAGTAAAATAATCGGGTGATTTTGTGCCCCTTCTGCGGGCGATGCGGAGTAACAGATATGGGATTACTTAGTTTTATGAAGAACGGCGAC
>URMI01000229.1 GCA_900548845.1 uncultured Clostridia bacterium
TCAGACGTGTGCTCTTCCGATCTAGCTATCGAGCGCTTCAAAGAACAGGTAAAGGAGGGCATCCGCAAATTCCAATGAAGATCATTATCACAAAAGATTACGAAGAACTTTCCGAAAAAGCTGCCGAGGTGATGCTCGCGGTCGTAAAGAACTCCCCGAACGCCGTTTTGGGGCTTGCGACGGGCACGACGCCCCTCGGGCTGTATGCCCGCCTCATCGAGGATCAAAAAAAGAACGGCACAGATTACAAGAACATCCGCACCGTCAATCTCGACGAATACAAGGGCCTGCCCGCTTCGCACGAGCAGAGCTATGCCTATTTCATGCGTCACAACCTGTTTGAAGGCTTAGGCATCGCTCCCGAACAGACCAACATCGAAAACGGTATGGCGGAGGATGAAGCGGAGGAGTGCGCCCGCTACGACGCGCTTCTCGATGCGATGCCGCGCGGCATCCAGCTGTTGGGGCTTGGCAGCAACGGGCATATCGCCTTTAACGAACCCAAAACGCCGTTCGGGAGCGGCACGCACGTCGTCTCGCTTGCCGAAAGCACGATCAAAGACAATGCGCGCCTCTTTGCAAGCCCCGACGAAGTGCCGAGGAAGGCGTTCACGATGGGCATCCGCCATATCATGCAGGCAAAGCGCATCCTCATTCTGGCGAGCGGCGCAAACAAGGCAGAAGTCGTTTTCAGGATGGCAAAGGGGCCCGTCACCGAAGACGTGCCCGCTTCCGTTTTGCAGCTGCACCCCGACTGCACGCTCATCG
The DNA here is from genome assembly GCA_900548845.1 of uncultured Clostridia bacterium. Classification (GTDB taxonomy): domain Bacteria; phylum Bacillota; class Clostridia; order Christensenellales; family Borkfalkiaceae; genus Gallimonas. Next base: position 769 of record URMI01000229.1, read on the forward strand.
CAGACGAAGCGGCGGCTGCAAAATTGTAAACGCCCAAGAACTCTTTTCAAACGATATAGCGCGGGGCGCCCTGCCAACCGGCAGGGCGCCCCGCTGTTTTTTCAAGGTCTGTCGTAACGCTTGCGGTATTCGTGCGGAACGCAGCCCGCATACTTTTTGAACACGCGCGAAAAGTGGCTCTGCGACGAAAATCCCAAGAAGTTGGAGATGGCAACGGCAGGTTTATCGCTGTATCTCAAAAGGCGCTTGGCTTCGTCCGTCTTTTCTTTCAGGATAAAGTCTGTGATGGTGATGCCCGTCTCTTCCTTGAACTTGACGGAGATGCGGGAGCGGCTCAGAAAGAGCGCGTTTGCGACATCCTCCGTCGTGATTGGGTCGGAAAGATGACGGCGGACAAAGTTTGTAACGTCGAGCACGAACTTTGAAGGCGCTTTCCCGAGCCGCAGCTTTTCCACGCGCTCCGTATAGTCGAAGATCATGCGGTATTGGAGGTTGGTGATGCGTTCGATGCTGGATAGGAGCTCACACTTCTGAATGTAGGCGTCGCTGAGCGTGAGCGCTTCATCGATGGGCATCCCGCCGCGGATCGCCGAGCGCGAGACGAGTGTCGCCGTCACGATGAAGGTGTTTTTGAGCTGACGGATAGTATCTCCCGCAAGCACGCCGGGGCGGAGGGCAGGCACGCTCTTCGTCCATTCCCTCAGTCCCGCGCTGTCTCCCCGCCGCACATAGGTGAGCATGGTCTGCTCGGAAGCAAGCGTATTGTGGAGCGTATATTCCTCGTCGCTCTCATCTGCATCAAAATGCCGTTCGGCGAGCAGTTCTTCCGTCTGCGCTTTGAGCTCTTCCTGTTCGTGCTCGTATATGCGCAGGTCCTGAAGCCCCAGCTTTTCGCCGTTCATCATGTAGTTGAGCGAGCAGAGCATCTGCAGGATGCTGTCGAGCGGCATGGGGATGATGCTCCGCATGCCCGAAACAAAATCGCCGATCTCTTCCTGCGGCACGTCGCAGAGGAAGCCGAGCGCCTTGAGCGTCTGATCGTTGTTCTTGATCTGCATGGAAGGGCCGATGATGATGGAAGTTTCCCCGTTCCTGACAACGCCGTAATATTGAAATTCGGGTGTGACGTAGTATCCGATATGCGAGGAGACGGAAAGGATATCCTTCTCATATGCGGTCATGGGATCGCGGGGAAGGTAGACGACGGAATGATAGTAGGTCTTTTCCCCGTTTTCAAAGATGCGCATGGGGACGCCCGCAAGGCTCCCGATGAGGTTGCAAAGATAGGGATAGTCGATTTTCTCCATGATTTTCCTCCGATGATAAAACGATTATAACGCAAATAAAACAAAAATGCAAGACTTCGCCGCAAATTCGGTGCTATAATGGTGAAAAACGGGGAAAGGGGAGATCGTATGGAGATCAACGAAATTTTGCGTCGGCTGACGACAGAAGAAAAGGCGGCGCTGGTTGCGGGGACGGACTTTATGTTCACCAACCCCGTGCCGAGGCTTCATATCCCGTCGCTGAGGATGTCGGACGGGCCGCACGGGCTCAGAGTGCAGAAGGAGGGCGGGGATAACGGCGTGACGGCAAGCGAACCTGCAACTTCCTTCCCCACGGCGGCGACCGTCGCTTCGAGCTGGGATCCCGAAAACTCCCGTCTGATCGGCGCGGCGATCGGCAAAGAAGCACATAAATACGGCATTCATGTCGTGCTGGGCCCCGGGGCAAATATCAAGCGCAACCCTTTGGCGGGGCGCAACTTCGAATACTTTTCCGAAGACCCTTATCTTGCGGGAAAGATGGCGGCTGCCGAAGTCAAGGGGATACAGAGCGAGGGCGTGGGGGTCTCCGTCAAGCACTTTGCCCTCAACAATGCGGAA
>URMI01000230.1 GCA_900548845.1 uncultured Clostridia bacterium
CTTGAAAACGGGCACAAGATATGCTATAATGAATGCCGAAACTTCTCAAGGAGACACCATATGTGGTTTGACGAAAGCATGTTTTATCAGATCTATCCGCTCGGCTTCTGCGGGGCGGAGCGGGAGAACGACTTCGGCGACGTGCGTCACCGCCTCTCCCTCATCGAGGCGGAGATCCCCCGTCTCAAGGAACTCGGGGTGGGGGCGGTGCTCTTCAACCCGCTCTTCGAGAGCGAGCGGCACGGCTACGATACCGTCGATTTTTACCGCATCGACCGCCGCCTCGGCACCAACGAGGAATTCAAGGCGCTCGTCGAAAAATTCCACGAGGCGGGCATCCGCGTCGTCCTCGACGGCGTCTTCAACCACGTCGGCCGCGCCTTCCCGCCCTTTAAGGAAGTCCTCGAAAAGCGCGAGGGGACCGACTACCGCTTCTGGTTCAACATCAACTTCTGGGGCAATTCCCGCTATAACGACGGCCTCGACTACGAAAATTGGGAAGGCCATCCCGAGCTCGTCAAACTCCGCCTCGAAAATCAGGACCTTCAGAACTACCTCATGGACGCCGTGCGCTTCTGGATCCGCGAATTCAGGATCGACGGGCTCAGGCTGGACGTATGCTATCTTCTGCCCCCGTGGTTCATGGAGCTTCTGCGCCGCACGGTGGATGCCGAAAAGAGCGACTTCTTCCTCGTGGGCGAAGTCATCCACTGCGGCAACTTCCAGCAGAACATCAGCCCCGAGCGCCTCAACTCCATCACCAACTACGAGTGCTTCAAGGGCATGATCTCCGCCTTCAATTCCGATAACCTCTTCGAGATCGAATCTTCCTTGACCCGCCTCTTCTCCTCGCAGCCGTGGGCGCTCTATACGGGCAAGCGGATGCTCAACTTCGTCGATAACCACGATGTCATCCGCGCCTATACCGCACTCAAGGAAAAGCGCAACCTTCTCAATCTCTATACGCTGCTCTTTACGATGCCCGGCATCCCCTGCGTGTATTACGGCTCGGAATTTGGCGCGGAGGGGGATAAGTCCGACCTCGACTACAAGCTCCGCCCCTTCATCGGCGACATCGACAAGACCGGGCATCCCGAGCTTGTCGGGCACATCCAAAAGCTCGCCCGCATCCGGAAGGGCAGCCGCGCGCTCTCTTACGGCACCTATCAGAAGGCGACCATCATGAACCGCAATTTCTCCTTTATCCGCGAGCACGAGGGAGAGCGCATCATCGTCGCCGTCAACATCGAGGATCACGACTGCACCATCCGCGTCGAAGAGGCGGAAGGGACCGATCTTCTCACGGGACAGGTCAGGAACCTCAACGACATCTACCTTCCGCCCTTCACGGCGAGCATCTACCGAAGGAATTGAGTTCTAAGTTTAGAAAAAACTAATATAATGAAATTAAATAAGGCAGACGGAGCCATCGCTTCGTCTGCCTTTGTCTTCTCCCGCATTCCTCGTAAAGTACTGAATAATTTCGCGCCTTATTCGTACACAATACCCATAAAGAAGTAAATATAATAAAAATAAGGGGGGGGGGGGACAAATTGCACACTTTTACTTTGTGATTTTTTTCCCAAAGCGTAAAAAATAAGGCAATATGGCGAAAAAATTTCATCTTTCAAAGACATATTTTTTGTAAGAACGAATTGACAGTTGCCGATTCCCGTGATATAATTAGGCCGACGGTGGAAGATCCGTCGCACAAATTTCATTTCCCGAAAGCCCTCCGTCGGCGTGTTTTTTCAAAGCGCGCCGGCGTGAGCGCATCAAAGAATGCCGGTGAAAGGCCGTGCCTCCGCCATACGGGCCGCCTTTCAAGGAGAAAAGATGAACGATCATTTGGAGGGGAGACCTTCCGCAGCGGGCGACGCAGCCGATGAGGCCGTGCCGTTCGATCCCGCGTGCGAAGTCTCTGCCGCGGACTTGTCCGAAGTGCCCGAAGTGCCTTCGGAAGATTCCGTGAGCGAGGGTTCTCCCGAAACCGCCGAGCCGCCGGGCGGGCAGACAACCGAACAAGCCGAAGAAGGCGCGTCCGAACAGGACGAGGCCGTCGATTCGGCGTGCCCCGGGGAGCAAATTCCTCAGGACGCTTCGGAAGATCAGGGCGAAGAGCCCGCAGAGAAAGGGCGGCGGCGCACGGTTGGTTCCGTGATCGTCAGCGCAGTACTCATCGTGCTGTGCATCGTGCTGGTGCCCATTTTGGCGTGCAATTTAACGCTCATCATCAAGGGGAGCATCTACCCCGACGAACCGCCCACCGTGTTCGGCATTGCGCCCTTCGCGGTCACGACGGACGACATGGAGGGCGAGGACGAGGGGTGCTTCGGCGACGGTGCGCTCATCTTTGTCGACATTCTCACCGACGAGGAGAAGCAGTCTCTCGAAGTGGGGGACGTCGTCACCTTCCGCTGGGAGGGCGCATTCGTCACCTACCGCATCCGTTCGGTGGAGCGCGATGAAGAGACCGGCCTCATCACGTCCGTGACGACGATGGGCGACAACGTCTCGTCCGACGTCTCCGAGCCCGTACCCGTTCCCATCGAGGACGTCGTCGGCATCCACAAGAACGGCATCGAGGGCCTCGGCGCCTTAGATCG
>URMI01000231.1 GCA_900548845.1 uncultured Clostridia bacterium
CCGATGGCGAGGGAGAGCTTATCGTCGGGCACGACGGCGATCGCCGACTTTTCGCCCGTCTGCGTCACCGAAACGACGGTCGCGGGAGAGAGCGCCTTGGCGATGAACTCGAGGGGATTTTCGCTCCAGAGGATGATATCCACCTTCTCGCCGCCCAGCTCCTGCACGACGGCGTTGACGCGCGCGCCCTTGTTGCCGACGCACGCGCCGACTGCGTCCACGCGCGCATCTTCGGAAGCGATCGCCATCTTCGTCCTGTGGCCCGCCTCGCGGGAGATGGACTTGATGACCACCGTGCCCTGTTTTATTTCGGGCACTTCCTCTTCGAAGAGGCGCTTGACGAGCCCGGGCGCCGTGCGCGAGACGAGCACCTGCGCATTCCTGCCGCCGCTTCTCACGCGCTTGACGAACACCTTGATGCGGTCGCCCGCTTCGTATCTCTCACCGGGGACCTGATCCTGCGGGAGCATGAGCCCCTCGATCTGCCCCTTGCCGAGCTCGACGTAGACGTTCTTCATGTCGATCTTGCGGACGAGCCCGCTCATGAGTTCGCCCTCTTTATCGGAAAATTCGCTGAGCGTGTTGTCGCGCTCCGTCTCGTGGATCTTCTGCAAAATGACCTGCTTTGCGGTCTGCGCGGCGATGCGCGTGAAATCTTTGGGGACGAATTCCTCGGAAAGGACGTCGCCTGCCTTGGCAGACTTTTTGATCTTGAGCGCCTCTTCGAGGGTGATCTCCCCTTCCTGCGCCTCTTCGCTGTCGACGACGACGTGCGTCAGAAAGAACCGCAGCGTTCCCTTTTCCTCGTCCGCGCGCACTTCGACATTGCCCGTTTCGCCCTCGAACTGCTTCTTATAGGCAGAGGCGAGCGCCGCAGAGAGCGCATCGAGGAACACCTGTTCGCTGATGCCCTTTTCCCGTTCCAGATCGGCAAGCGCCGCAAAGAAATCTTTATTGATCATAATTTACTCCTTCCGAAATGATCGTCCTTCGGTATTTTTCCGTGATTCAGACTTCGATATAAAGGCAGACTTTGGCGGCCTTTTCCCGTTCGAAGGTGCGCTCGCCCTTGTCCGTCAGAATGGTGAAGGTCTTTTCGTCGAAGGAGAGAAGCTCCCCTTCGTATTCCTTCTTCCCATCGACGGGCGCGTAGAGGCGCACTTCCACCTTCTCGTGCAGCCGCCGCGCAAAGTCGCGGTCCGTCCTGATGGGCCTGTCGAGCCCCAGAGAAGAGCAGGTGAGCGTGTACGCCGCCCCGAATGTAGGGTCGATGTCATCAAGGAGCGCGTCCGCCGCACGGTGGAAGCGTTCACAGTGATCCATATCCACGCCGCCCTCCGCGTCGATCCAGAGAGTGAGCGAACGCTCGCGCATGTTCCACGCCCCGTCCACGAGCTCCACGCCCGCCTCTTCGGCGGCGGGGGCAAGCGCTTCCAGGACTTCGGCAATGGGTTTGACTTTCATTTCCGCCTCCCTTGTAAGGGGCTGCCGCTTCGCGCGCCGCATGCCCCATATAACAAATTTGAGAGCGGTCGCCCGCTCTCAATCTCTGTTTCATCGATCAAGTACCCCGATTATAGCATGCTTTTTTCGAAATTGCAAGCGTTTTTTGCAAACTTGCGCATTTTCCTTGCCGCAAAGAACAAGCCCGCCCGCGCCACAGCCCCTTATCCGCAGTTCCCTTACTTGGGGATGCCGCCGAGTTTGACGAGCTCTAAAAAAATCTTGGCGGTGACGAAGGCGTCGTCGAACGCCCTGTGATGGCGGAAGGTGAAGCCGAAATGATCGGCGACGGTGTTGAGCTTATAGTTGCTCAATCGCAGGAGCTGCTGAGAAAGGGCGACGGTATCGAACGTCTTGGCGTCGAAGAGATACCCCTCCTGCTCGCCGTAGTAGCGGATGAACTTGTAGTCGAACTGCACGTTGTGCCCGACGAGCGCGCAGCCTTCCGTGAACTTATAAAAATCCGCCATGACCGTCTCCACGGGGGGCGCGCCCACGAGCATCTCGTCCTCGATGCCCGTGATGCCGACGATCTCTTCGGTGAGTTTGACGGGGCAGGCGACGAAGGAGGAGAACTTTTCCGCGATCTTCCCCCCTTCGATCTTGACGGCGCCCACCTCGATGATGCGGTCCATCGGCCCTGCGACGGGGTTGTTGTTGAGGCCCGTCGTTTCAAGGTCGAAGACGACGTATTTCCCCTGTTCGAACCCTGCGGGGAGGCGCGTCTCGCCAAAGAGCATCCCCTGCACGAGGTCTTCGCAGGGCTCGGGGAAGACGGCGGTATAGCGGGGCGGGGCGGGGCGGGAGGGACGCTCTTCGAACACATAGTCCTTGGGCGGCGTACCGTAGTCCACCGCCTTGGGGCGGAAGGAAAGGGAGCCGTTGAAGAGCTCCATATCCCCCGTAAAGCACACGGAGTCGCCCGCCTTTAAGGCGCGCACCTTTTCGAGCGTCGCCTTGCGCGTGAAATAGGAAAGGCGCAGCTGCCCGCTGCCGTCCGAGACGGTGAAGGAAAAGAAGGGCTTCTCCTTCTTCGTCATGCGCTCTTCGAGGAAGGAGACGGTGCCGCAGACGGTGACGCCCGTC
>URMI01000232.1 GCA_900548845.1 uncultured Clostridia bacterium
CTTTGATGATGCAGCTGGGCGCCGAGGGCGTGTTCGTCGGCAGCGGCATCTTCAAGAGCGGGAACCCCGCAAAGCGTGCGCGCGCCATCGTGCAGGCCGTCACCAACTACGAGAACCCTGCGATCCTTGCAGAGCTTTCCGAAGACCTCGGCGAGGCGATGGTGGGCATCAACGAGCAGGAGATCGCTCTCCTCATGGCGGAAAGAGGGAAATAAGTCCTCGCGCCGAATTCATCGACCGAAGGCTTTGTCGCCTTTGCGCGCTCCTTGGTCACTTACGTCTTAGTAAGCTCCCGTCGTCGCTTACGCAGGCTCCTCGCCTCGGCCGCGACTTCGGCGCGAGGGGCGCCGCATTCATCGGTCGAATATCGGTTAAGACAAACCAAACTTATGAAAATCGGAGTTTTTGCGCTTCAGGGCGCCTTCATCGAACACGAGCACGCGCTCCAAAAGCTGGGCGCGGAGGTCGTGGAGATCCGCCGCCTTGCGCATTTTTCGGAACATTTCGACGGTCTGGTGCTCCCCGGCGGGGAGTCCACCGTACAGGGCAAGCTCCTGCGCGAAGAGGGGCTGTTTGCGCCGCTCAAAAGCGCCATCGAGGGCGGGATGCCCGTGCTCGCGACGTGCGCGGGGCTCATTTTGCTTGCGAACAAGATCGAGGGCGGCGAAGCGCCCCATCTTCAGACGCTCAACGTCACCGTGCGCCGCAATGCCTACGGGCGGCAGCTGGGCTCCTTCACGGCGAATACAGAAGTGAAGGGCATCGGCGAATATCCCGCCGTCTTCATCCGCGCGCCTTATGTATCGGAGGCGGGCGAGGGCGTCGACGTTCTCTCCGTCGTCGGGGGCAAGACGGTCGCCGTGCGGCAGGGGAAGATGCTGGCGCTCGCCTTCCATCCCGAGCTGACCGACGATCTGAGGGTGCATGAGTACTTTTTGAAGATCATCAAAGGCGAGGCATGAAAAGCGTGCCGCGAAAGAGGGCTCCCGCAAAAATCGCGTAAGCGAGTTTTGTGGGAAGAGGAGGCATCGCGCAGAGAACAGCGCCTTTGACTTGTCAACAGGCGCTGAAGACTGAGGCGAATGCCGACGAGGGCTGACCTATGAACGCCGTCAATTACGACAAACTGATGCAGGAAGAGCTCAGGGGGGCGCGGGATAAGCGCCTCCTTTTGCACAGCTGCTGCGCGCCCTGCTCCTCGCACTGCCTGAGCGAGCTCTCCCCGCAGATCGGGGTCACCGTCCTTTACTACAACCCCAACCTCGACTGCGCCGGGGAATACGAAAAGAGAAAGCGCGAGCAGCTCCGCTTTCTGCGGGAGACGGGGCTTGCGGACTTTCTGGACTGCGATTATGCGCCCGAGGACTATCTTGCGGCGGTGCGCGGGCTGGAAGAAGAGAAGGAGGGCGGCGCGCGGTGCGCGGTGTGCTTCCGCCTGCGCCTTGATAGGACGGCGCGGGAGGCAAAGGCGCGCGGCTTTGACTATTTTGCGACCACGCTCACCGTCTCCCCCCTCAAAAACGCCAAATTCATCAACACGATCGGCTTTGCCGTCGCGGAGGAAGTCGGCGTCAGGTATCTTCCCTCCGATTTCAAGAAGCGGGGCGGGTACCTGCATTCGGTGCGGCTCTCCGAAGAATACGGGCTCTACCGCCAGGACTACTGCGGCTGCGCCTTCTCGAAGGCCGAACGCGAAAAGCAGAAGGAGAAAGGATGACGGTCACGCAATTCTGGCAGGAGATCGGCGTTTCGGCGGCGGTGTCGGCGCGGGCGGAAGAGGTGCTGCGCGAAAAAAAGGCGCTGCTTTCGGGGCTGCCGCTCGAGCGTTGGCGCACCGCGCCCTATGAAGAGGGGCTCTCCGCGTTGAAAGAGGCGCCCGGCGAAGACGAGGACGGCATGAAGCTGTTCGCGGCGCAGAGCATGGAGGCGCTCCTTGCCCTGCGCGAATATGAGAAGCGGGGCATCGGGCGGGATATCTTCCTTGCGACGATGGCATTCATGGCGCGCTTTTCGGGGGAAACGTTTGTCCGCAGAGGGCGCGCCGAATGGACGTGGGGCTGGTGGTTCCCCCGTCAGCTCGCGCTCTAAGAGTTCCGCCTCGGCGCGCTCGAATACGAGATGACGGAAGGGGCGGCGTTCGGCGGCAAGCCGTCGGGCGGAAACACGAGGCGCATCTTTTTGCATATCCCTGCGGATGCCGACCTCTCGGACGGCGCGGTGGACGGCTCGCTCGCAGAGGCAAGGGCGTTCTTTTCCAAATACTTCCCCGCTTTTACGGATGCGGAATATGTGTGCGAGTCGTGGATGCTCTCCCCCGCGCTCTCTGAGATCATGCCCGAAACGAGCCGCGTGCGGCGCTTTTCGGAGCGGTTTTCCGTCGTGTTCTGGGAGGAGGACAGCCCCGCCTTCCGCGATTGGATCTTCCCCTCGGCGGTCACGGCGCCCGCGGAGAAGCTGCCCGAGGAGACCTCTTTGCAGCGGGCGGTCAAGCGTCATCTGCTTGCGGGCGGCAAAGTGGGTTGGGCAGAGGGCGTTCTGAAAGCATAAGATCGGTTTGTAAAAACGGCGGGCGCGCCGCGGCATGA
>URMI01000233.1 GCA_900548845.1 uncultured Clostridia bacterium
GAGCGAAGTGCTCAAAGACCGCCTCAGAATGTCCGAAGAAGGGCTCGTGGTCGTCTCCGTCGTGCTCTCGAACGGCGTCGTTCTGGGCGATCCCGACGTCGAATGCCGCGGCATCGTCTTCCAGGACGAGCAGAACGCCATGCGGGAGCTTAAAAATATCGTCGAAAAGACGCTCGACAGCGTCAACGCGCAAACGGCTCCTTCCGACATTGCGGCGGCTTTGAAGCGCGCCGTCAAGAACCATCTTTTCAAGAAGACCAAGCAGTCTCCCATGATCCTTCCCATCGTGCAGGAGCTGTAAGAAACAAGACCGCGCATGCCGCGGTCTCTTGCTATTTCCTATGGACGAACGCTTTTCAGAGCTTTACGCCCTCCGCGAGGAGGCAAAAAAGGGGCGCGATCCCACCGCGCCCGACGAGACGCTTTCTTATCTCCTTTCTGCCGTGCGCGGAAGGGCGCCCGAACGCATCCTCGAGATCGGGGCTGCGGAAGGGCTCACTTCCTGCGCGATGCTCCTGTTGGAGCCCAAAGCCCGACTCACCGCCATCGAACGCGACGCGGAGCGGGCAAACAAAGCGCGCGAAAATTTCCGCCGCTTCGGCGTTGAGACGCGCGCCGTGCTCCACGAAGGGGATGCGGGAGAGATATTGCCTCTTTTGCAGGGGGAGTACGATCTCATCTTCCTCGACGGGCCCAAGGTGCAGTACCGCCGCTATCTTTCCGACTGTAAACGGCTTTTGAAGAAGGGCGGCGTGCTGCTTTCGGACGACGTGCTGCTCTTCGGCTGGGTGGACGGCTCCGTTCCCGTGCCGCACAAGCGAAAAATGCTCGTAGAGCATATCCGGGAATACCTTGAACTATTGAAAAGCGATCCCGACTTTGAAACGGAGGTACTGCCCATCGGCGAAGGCCTCGCCGTGAGCGTGAAAAAAACATGAAGCCGCTTGTCTTTCTCAACGGGCCGATGGGCGTGGGAAAAAGCACCGTCGCAGCCCTTTTGCAGCGGAAATTCGACCGCTGCGCCTATCTCGACGGAGACTGGTGCTATCGGGTGCATCCCTTCCGCGTCACAAAGGAGAGTAAAGCGCTCATCCTTAGTAATATCGCCTATCTTCTCGACGGCTATCTGAAAAGTCCCGACGTCGACCTCGTGCTCTTTTCCTGGGTGATGAACAAACGTGAAATCCGCGACGCCGTCCTCTCCAAGATGACGGAACGGGGGAAGTGCCTCTTCGTGACCTTGACCGCCTCGGAAGAGACGCTCACGATGCGTTTTGCCAAGGACATCGCGGCAGGACTCCGCACGCAGGAGGGCTTGCATCGGGCGCTCTCCTATCTGCCCGATTACGACGCCGATTTCGGCGGCCTCAAACTGATGACGGACGGAAAGGAGCCAGACGAGCTCGCCGAGATCGTCAAAGCGTATATTTCGACCCATCGGGAGGACTGACATGACAAGATGCGAACTGCTTGCCCCCGCGGGCAATCTCAACAAATTAAAACTTGCATTCTACTACGGGGCGGACGCCGTCTATGTGGGCGGCAAGAGCTTTTCCCTGCGCACCTTTGCCGATAATTTTACCGACGAAGAGCTTGCGGAGGGCATCGCTTTTGCCCATGCGCGCGGCAAAAAGGTGTATGTCGCCGTCAACATCTTCGCCCGCAACGCGGACTTTGCACAGCTTCCCGGATACTTCCGCACGTTGGAGCGCCTCGGGGCGGACGCCGTGCTCGTCTCCGATCTCGGCGTCTTCCGCGCGTGCAGAGAGGCGGCGCCCTCTCTTCCCATCCATATCTCCACGCAGGCAAATACGACAAACAGTCAGTCTGCTGCCATGTGGAAGGAGCTCGGTGCGAGCCGCGTGGTGCTTGCGCGCGAACTCTCCTTAGAAGAGATCGCAAAGATCCATGAAGAAAACCCCGACCTCGAACTCGAAGCCTTCGTGCACGGGGCAATGTGCATCTCTTACAGCGGCAGATGTCTGCTCTCCGACTATCTCGACGGCCGCTCCTCCAACCGCGGGGCGTGCGTGCAGGCGTGCCGCTATCGCTACGAGATACGGACGCAGGAATGCAGGAACGACGGCTGGACGGAAGTGCAGGAGGACGGAAAGGGGACTTACTTTCTCAACAGCAAGGACCTCAACATGAGCGCGCATCTGAGCGAGCTCGAACAAGCGGGCGTGTGTTCCTTTAAGATCGAGGGACGCATGAAGAGCGAATATTATTTAGCGACCGTCGTCAATGCGTACCGCCGCATCCTGGACGGAGGCGATCTTCAAGCGCTGCAGGAGGAGCTCTCCTGCGCCGCCCACCGCGACTACACGACCGCCTATATGCTGGGTAAGAACGGCAAGACGGTCTCCTACGACAACTCTCAGACCAAAGGAACGTGCGAGTTCATCGCCGTCGTCAGGGGCTATGAAAGCCCCGAGAACGGCTTTGGTAGCGAAGGACGCAGCGGCCGCGTATATGCCGAAATGCGCACGCGCTTCTATGAAGGCGACGTCCTCGAGATCCTGTCTCCTTCGGATGCGTTCGGAAAAGAAATCGTCGTCACCCATATGAAGGACAGCAC
>URMI01000234.1 GCA_900548845.1 uncultured Clostridia bacterium
GCCCGTGAAGTTCGAACCGCTGCTTTTTGTAGCCATAGACGGGATCGCCGACGACGGGATGCCCTATGTACTTGGCGTGTACCCTGATCTGATGGGTGCGCCCCGTGTGCAGGATAAAATGCACGAGCGTGTTGTGAGCGAAGCGTTCCTCCACTTCCCAATCCGTTTCGGCGCGCCGCCCTTTGCCTGCGGGGAGCACCGCCATTTTGAGACGGTCTTTGGGGTCGCGGCCGATCTCCGTTATCACTTTGCCGCTGTCCTCTTTGAGGACGCCTTCGAGGAGCGCGAGATATTCGCGGCGGCAGGACTTTTCGGCAATCTGCTTGCTCAAAGAAAGATGCGCTTTGTCGTTTTTTGCGACGACGAGCAGCCCCGAAGTATCTTTGTCGATGCGGTGGACGATGCCGGGGCGCAGTTCGCCGTTGATGCCGCTCAAAGAATCGAGCCGGAATAAGAGCGCGTTGACAAGGGTGCCTTCGTAATTGCCGCTGCCCGCGTGCACCGTCATGCCCTGCGGTTTGTTGATGACGGCGATGTCTTCGTCTTCATAGACGATATCGAGGGGGATGTCTTCAGGGCGGGCGTTGATGGGCTTGGGGTCGGGGATCTCGATCGTGACCTCCTCCCCCGCTTTTAAAAGCGCGCCCGCCTTGACGGGTTTGCCCGCAACGAGCACATGCCCTTCTTCCGTGAGCTTTTTGACGGCGCTTCGGGTAAGGCCCGACTTTTCGCTCAAAAACACGTCGACGCGGAGGCTCTCCTCCGCGACATACTGCTGCCTATTCATCGTGTTTTTGCTCGCTGCTTCCCTCTTCGGGAGAAGAAGATCGCGTTTCGTTCGCCGCGACGGGCGTTTCGGGGGATTGGGCGGAAGGCGCCTCTGCGGTGTGATCGGCCGCGGCTTTTAACGCCTCTTTTTTCTCTTCCTCGGCTTTTGCCTCTTCGCGCCACTTTTTGGTGAGCGGAAAGAGCGAATCCTTGCCGATGAAGGCGATGATGACAAGGAGCGCGACCCCGCCGAAGGTGATGAAAAAGTCTGCAAAGTTGCATACGCCGAAGCCGAGCGGCGAGACATCGACCATATCGCGGACGTACCCCAGAGCGAGACGGTCGATGAGGTTGCCGATCGCGCCCGCTTCGATGACGGCAAGCGTGATGCGCGCGGGCGTATTGCGCTTAAAGACGGTGAAAAAGAGCGCCACGAGCGCGACGATGAGCACGACTGTGAAGATGGTGACGACGGTCATTGCCGCCTCGTTATCGTCGAACCAACTGAACGCCATGCCCGTATTCTTGGTGAAGTAGAAGCGCACGATCCCCAAAAAGAAGGTGCTTTGGCGGACGTTCGTGCTCTCCGCCCACGCCTTTGTGGCAAGGTCGACCCCGAGCAGGACGCCGAACAGGACGAGCGAGATGAGGGCGACGATGGTCTCCCTTTTTTTGAGAAAATCAATGAGTTTTTGCTTCATAGGAAATTTGGAGTTTGCTTAGGCGACTGAGGCAGAACGTAAAGCCGACAAAGTATTGCGTAGAAGATCCGCCTCAGGAGTCTTCTTCCATGAGGCCAAGCTCCTTGCACAGCTTGGAAAGATCGAGCGGGTATTTGGGGTTGAGCACTTCTTCCATGTCGAACTCGGGCTCGTCCTGCTCTTCCTCGCCGAGATAGACGAGAAGAGAATGGGTGAACGCCTGAAAATCGGAAACGTCCTCTTCGTCGGGATATTTGGCATTGAGGCGGTCGCACAAAAGGCGGCATTTCTCCGCAAGCAGTCTGAGCTCTTTGCGGTCGTTTTCCGCCTGTTCGTTCCCCTCCTTTTTGATGCGTTCCCCTTCCGCAACGGCGCGCATGAGCGCTTCGGAGACCTCCCCGCGCTGCCCCTCGAGAACGGAGAGGCGGGCACGGAGACGGCGGTTGTCCTCACGGATCTCTTCGGTAACTTCACGCTGGCGCTTCAAGACGCCGTCATACTCCTCTTTGAGGCGCTGAACGAGCGTGCGCACTTCCTTTGCGGAATACATTTTGAACATTTCAGACTCCCTTGCCGTAGCGGTGCATCATTTCCGTCTTCAGGGAATGCAGCGCGGGCGATAAGTCGACTTTATAGATATGCGGCATATCGAGGCGGGTGTACTCCTCCCAGAAGCGCGCATACTCCGAATTGAAATAGGCGTTGATCTCTTTGAGGGGCTTGGAATAGATGAGGCGCTCGCCCTCTCTGATCCACGTTTCGCGGATGTTGCGGACGGAAAAGTTTTCGATCGTCATACGCTTCCACGTTTCGACGGGGTGGAAAAGTTCAAGCGGCTCATTCGTATCTACCTGTTCCCCCGCGCGCACGATATAGTCGGCGATCGCCTTGCCCGATGCGTTGTCGTAAATGCGGTAGACGTCTTTCATGCCGGGGTTGGTGACCTTTTCCGAGGTATCGGAGAGCTTGATCTTGGGGATCTCCTCTCCGTTTTCGAAGACGGCGGCGAGCTTGTACACGCCCCCGAGCGCGGGCATATCGGCGCTCGTGATGAGCTTTGTTCCGACGCCCCACGAATC
>URMI01000235.1 GCA_900548845.1 uncultured Clostridia bacterium
TCCGATCTCGGCTACCCCTTCTCGACCTACACGAAGGACGACGAGGAAGTGACCACCTTCGCCTCCGTCGAAGAAGCGGCGGCGCATTGGGAGGACGACAACGTCTCCGCCTACGACCGCCTCAAATTCCTCGAGATCTATGAGGACGAGATCGACGATCTTGAAGACGGTTCCGCAGAGGCCGAGCTCTTTGCAGAGTACAGCTACTCCGTCGACTTCGAGGACGTCGAATTCCTCGCAGAGGAGCTCGGCAGCGGGCTCACGCTCCACGACGACGCGGCACAGCGCGAGAACGGCGATACGAGCGTGCTCATGATCCACAACAAGAGGACGAGCGAGAACGTCCTCGGCACCGCGCAGCACTACACCTCGGGCACGACCATCACGCTTGAAGCGGGCACGGCGGCAAAGCTCTCCGTCTGGGTCCGCACGGACGCCCTCACCCACTACTATTCCGAGTCCGAAGAGACGGAAGTCACGCGGCGCGGCGGCGCGTACATCGGCATCACCAACACGGTGGGCGGTACGACGCTCGACCAGATGCAGATCAAGAACATCAACACCAAGGGCGAATGGAAGGAATACACCGTCTATGTGCGTGCAAGCACCTTCGCTTCCTCCACCTTCACCGTGGTGCTCGGCCTCGGCCGGGGTTCCTCTTCCGACCGCTATGAAAACGTCAACGGCTACGCCTTCTTCGACGACGTCAAGTGCGAGATCATCACGGCGGAAGCATATGAAGAGGCTTCCTCTTCCGACTGGAACACCTGCACGGTCAATTCCCTTGCGGACGAGAAGATCTTCGATACCGACACGGTGAAGGGCGACACCTTCGCGCTCGACCTCTATGCAGGCTTCGACGCGGCGGCAGACCTTCTCGACAACGCGGAAGTCTCGCTCACGAGCGAAGTCTCGGGCAGCAAGACGTACACCTCCGAGAGCATCCACCCCTCTCTCGGCGACAGCGAAGAGAACGTCACGGGCCTCATGACCCTTTCCGAGATCGCAGAAAGCTCCAACCGCTATCTGCAGAACGTCTACAAGAACGACCTTGAGGGCAAGTACCCCTTCGGCGAAGACGGCGACATCCTGATGCTCCTCTCCGCGAACGGCGCCGCCTACACCGCAAAGTCGAACGACATCACCCTCGCCGCGGGCGAGAGGATGCTCGTCTCCTTCTTCGTCAAGACGAGCGAGATCGCAAACGGCCTGACGGGCGCGAACGCCACCCTCGTGGACGGCGAGAACCGCACGTCGCTCACCGCGTTCGACTCCAACACCGTCGACACCGTCGACATCGACGACGAGACCAAGGATATTTACGACGGCTGGGTGCAGTGCTTCTTCTTCCTCACCAACGAAACGGACGAAGACAAGACCTGCCGCATCGAATTCACCTACGGCCCGACGAGCATCGTCTCGACCGACCGTTATGACTATGCGGACGGCTACGCAGCCTTCACCAACTTCGAAACGAGGAGCCTCACGCGCACCGAATACAGCTACGCTTCGACGGGCGACCGCGCGGTGAAAGTCTCCCTGACGGGCAAAGCCTCCAATGCGAGCGCCTTCGACGAAGTTTCGGCAACGGCAAGAAAGGACCTCGAAGTGCGCCCCGCGCTTCCCGCTTCCTTCAAGGGCACCCTCGGCGGCAGCACGGCGGTCGATCCCGACAGCGAGATCTCCAACGTCAAGCCCGAAAACGTGTATGCGGGCCTGCTCGATACCGAGTACGCCGATAACTACTACGCTTCCGAAGAGGCATGGAGGAGCATCCTCGATACCTCTGCCGCAAACGGCGACGAGTGGTGGACGGGCCTCTTCGGCAACGCCAACCGCCCGCTCGTGATCGCGAACGGCGAAGAAGCTTCCTACGGCTTCATCTCCGAAGACATCTCCCTTTCGGCAAGCTCGGCGCAGCGCGTCTCCATGCGCATCCGCCTCTCCGCAGACGCCAAGGCTTACGTCTACCTCACCGATACGACGGATTCCAAGTCCGCGGGCAAGACGATGACGGTGAACGCCCCTCTTGTCACCTATTGGTACGACGACAACGGCAACATCTGCCGCATCGACCCTTCCTCCGACGAGTATGACCGCCACAGCGACATCCTCTTCACCCTGCAGGACAACGGGCTCTACACCCGCACGGGCGATACGAGCGCGATGTACTACGCGAACCTCTATAACTACGATCAGGACGACGAGGGCAACCTTGTCACCCGCGACGGCACCGTCGCCTTCTACGAGAACGAGGGCAGGTACTACGCCTACTACGACCTCGAGACGGACAGCTACTCCACCGAAGTTTCCTGCCTTCCCACCGAAGTGGGCGGCGAGAACATCACCCGCTACGACTACCGCAGCACGACGCTTCCCACGGCGGTCATCGAAGTGGACGGCGCCAAGGCGGCAGGCGAATGGGTGACGGTGACCTTCTACCTCAACGCGGGCAGCGAAGCGAAGGACTACCGCCTCGAAGTGTGGAGCGGTTCGCGCGACGGCTCCGCCCCCAACCCCGAAAGATCGGAAGAGCA
>URMI01000236.1 GCA_900548845.1 uncultured Clostridia bacterium
CGCGTGGATAGTCTGCATGGACCAAAGAGCTTCAGCAATGAACAGGATCGAAGCAGAGGCATATCTTAGCCTTCCCTGTGTAAGAAAGGGTGCCGAACGAAGAGAGGCAGGAGGATTGTAAGGATTGGTATCGGGCGGGCTTAACAACCCCTCCGTCTTGCCTTCGGCAAGCCACCTCCCCTTGCACAGGGGAGGCTGGTAACGAAGAAACATCGGCTATGTGGATGCTTGATTCAGGGCGCGCCGCCTTATTTTCGTGCGCCTTATTTTCGTGTTCCGTCAGGGTTCGTAGAGTGCGGCGAGGCGGCGGGCTTCGGCGGCGACGCGCTCTTTTAAGCTATCGGGCGAGAGCACCTTGAGCCCCGCGCCTGCCGATAATATTTTGCCTGCGAGAGAGTCGTCGTCGGGGAGTTCTGCCTCCGCCGTATGGACACCGTCGGCCGAGACGATCGTCTCCACGCCCAGCCAGTCCTGCGCGAAGGGGAGCGCCTCGGGGGAAATTTCGAAGCGTGCCAGAACGGAGCGCTCCGCCGGCCAGAAACTGAGCGGGATGTCCTCGCGGGTGAAGGGGATGCGCTCAAACGTGTCGCCCGTTCTCAGGAGGGTGCGCATGCGGCCCACTTTGAAGATGCGGAATTCGTTGTGCTTCAAGTCCCATGCGAACGTGTACCAGATGTTCTGCTTGAGCACGAGAAGATGGGGGCGGATGCGGCGGCGCGAACGCTTGCCCTCACGGTTGACATAGTCGATGACGAGCTCCTCGCAGCCGGTGATGGCGCTGTCGACGAGGGCGAGCTTTTCGGAAAAGTTGTGCTCATCCCCCCAGGAGCCGCTGTCGACATAGATATTGCCGAGCGAGGAGGGCAGCGAGCATTTGCCCATGTACTGCGATTCGAACTTTTCGATGGCGGAAGCAAGGGCGGGATCGCGCAGCTGTTCGTTCATGGCGAGCAGCGCTTCGTGCATGCGGGCGGCTTCGGGACGCGTCAAGATCCCGTGGGGGAGCTTGTAGGCATCGGAAATGCAGATGCCGCCGCCGATCCCGCGCGAGACGTCGATGGGGATGCCCGCGCAGGTGAGTTCGTCGAGATAGCGGAAGACGGTGCGCTCCGAACAGTTGTATTTGGCTGCCAGATCGCGCGCGTTCACTTTGCGGCGGGCGAGCAGCGTAAAGAGGATGCCGACGAGGGTCTGCGTTTTCATGCGCCGTTGCTCCTTTGCTGTTTTGTTTTTCGTTTTTTGCCTTGTTGTCTTGCTGCCTTGTTGCTTTTAAGCCCCTTACCCTTGCGGGAGGGGTTTTTTATAAGATAGCACAAACGGCGGCGTTCGTCAAGAGGGCGGGCGGGGTTTGGTAGGGGTCGGCGGAGGGGGCGCGCTTGGGCGGATGGCGGCGGCGCTTGGGCGGATGGCGGCGGCGCTTGGGCGGATGGCGGCGAGAGCTGTGGTGGTGCGGGAGCGGCGGGACGGGCTCGTCCGCTAAATCTTTTTTCAAAAATGGGGATTGACATGCAATCTATCGTATGATATAATAAAGATATAGCATGAGTGTGAACTCCCACGCGGCGGAAAAGGCGCTTGGGTGCGGCAAACTTTGACCCGGACACGGCTATGTAACAGAAGTGTTACATAAAAAGGCTATGTAACAGAAGTGTTACATGAAATGTTACATGATCGGCCTGATGTAACACAAAATGTTACATAAAAAGGGCTATGTAACAAAAATGTTACATGAAATGTTACATCAAACATGCCGCTGCAACAAAAATGTTACATGCGTGCTGCATGAAATGTTACATTAAAAGAGTGAAAATAAGGGGGGGGGAATATGAAATCTAAACTTCCATTCAAAGCAACGTTTCGCCTGGCTCTGAAGGGGAAATGGCTGACGAGGATCGTGACCATTGTCCTTTGTTCGTTCTGCTTTGCTTTGGTGGCGCTCTCCTCAACGAAATTTGCGTACGACCGCACCGCCTATGCCGCCGAAGAGGTGCTCTTTGCGGCGCAGCATGTGGACGGGCTCACGGTCTTTGATTATGAAAGTTATTTCGAGCATGACCTTTACGGCGACGGCAAGGGCGAGGCGCTGACGCAGTACAATATCGACCTCATCACGGAAGGGACGGGGCTCGATTTTCTTTACTATTATCAGGGCGGAAATGATTACAGCATTTATTCCGGGGTGGCGGGCGTGCCGCTGTTTTATTCCGTCTACGGGATGGAAGGGAAGGAATACCGCGATATCCAGGACGCCGTGTGCGGGCCGTACCCGCTGTTGGAAGAGTTGGGCTATACGATGGCGGCGGGGCGGTACCCCGAAAACATCCGCGAGATCGCCGTCACCGAGGCGCAGTTCGAAACATTCCGCGAATTGGGTTTTTCCGACAACGAAGAGCTGATGGATCGGGTGGAATACGGCAGGCATGAATTGCAGGACGGAACGACCCGCGAAGGGCATATGTTCCCGAACGGGAGCATGGCCTCGAATGTGCCCGCGGGGTATGCGCATGACGGATATTTTTTCCATT
>URMI01000237.1 GCA_900548845.1 uncultured Clostridia bacterium
CCGCAGCCGCCGCGAGCCCCGTGAAAAGGAGGGCGGGCAGCGGACGGCGGCAAAGCTGCGCCAGCGAAAAGGCGAATATCCCGAAAGCGGCGAGAGAAAAGAGATAGAGCGCCGTCATGAGGAGCGCCGTCTCCGCAAAGCCGAGGGCGAGGGCGGAATGCGCGGACGCCGCGATGAGCCGTCCGCCCGTTCCAGACACGCACGCAAGAAAGAGCGCCGAAAGCACGGCATAGCCCGCCAGAAGGCATACGCCCGTGACGAGACGGGAAAAAAGACGGGCGAGCGCATAGACGATGCGCCCGTGCGGCAGCAGCATGGTGAGCCGCGCCTGCCCTTCCCGGTATTCGGAAGCCGCCGCGACGGCGATATGTGCCGAAAAATACAATACGATGACGCCAAAGCCCGCAAGCAGCGCAAGGGAGAGGACGCTCACCGAAAGTTTGGTCTGCACCGCCGTGCCGAATGCTCCGAGATAAGCGCAGCAGTCCTCATAGGCGATGTGTTTTTCATAGAGAACGCTCATCACCGAGAGCGTCTGCCTCGCTTGGGCGAGTTCGGTCTCCATCTTCTTCCTCACCCCCGAGGAGACGGTCAGATCGCCCTCGGAAAGGTGCAGCCACTCCTCGAGCGCCGCGATGCGCTCTTTGCCCGCCTCGATGTGTTCCAAAAGCTCTTCGCGCGAAGAATACGCCTCCACGCCGTAAACTTCCCCCGCGCCGCTCTCTTCGGAAAAACGGCAGCCGAGCGTGACGCCGACGAGCAGGACAAGGAGCACCGCCGCCAGGACATAAAAACCCTTGGAGCGGAAATAGCTTCTGCATTCAAACGAGAGTACTCTGCCGAACATCTTGTCCCTCCTCAAACAGCGACTCTAAGGGGTTGCAGACGGTCAGATCGGAAAGTTCGAAGCGGTATTCCGTGAGAAGACCGCTCAGCTCCCGCCCCGTGCCCCTGAAATAGAGGGACTCCCCTTCCTGCCTCAGGTTTGCATTCGCGGTGCGCGACAGGGCTGCAGCCGCCTGCGCTCTGTCTGCAAACTTCAGCCGGTACACCCGCTCGGGGCTGTGAGAAAGATCGAATTCCGAGACGATCTTCCCCGCCTTCATTTTGAGCACGCGGCTGCAGAGGGTCTCGATCTCCGAAAGGTCGTGCCCGGAGATGAGGATCGTCGTATGATAGCTTTGATGATATTCCCGTATGAGGCTTCTCAACTCCAGCGAGATCTTGGGATCGAGCATGGCAGTCGGCTCGTCTAAGATCAGAAGGCGCGGGCTCCTCATCAGCACGGCGACAAGGCACGCCTTCTGTTTCATGCCCGAAGAGAACGTTGCGACCTTCCTCTTCATCCCTTCTTCAAGCCCCAGGCGCGAGATCAGCCGGGCGGCGCGTTCTTTTCCGCCCGGGCAGAAGGCAGAAAACAGTTCGATGTTTTCCGCCAGGGTGTACTCGCCAAAGAGCGCGGGATACTCGATGAGCGCGCCCGTCTCTTCAAGATACCCGCACCCCGCCGCGATCTCGCGGCCGAACACGGCAATCCTTCCCGCATCGGGCCGCCAAAGCCCCGTCAGGCATTTGAGGAGAGAGGACTTCCCCGCGCCGTTTTCCCCCACGAGGCCGACGATCTCCCCCTCTTGCACCGCAAAGGACACGCCGTCGAGGATGCGCCTTCCCCCGATGGCCTTTGTAAGCCCTTCGACACGGATCGCTTCCTTCATGACAGCGCCTCAATGGAAGCAAGCACGCTGCCTTCCGAGAACGTGAACACAATGCGGCAGGACGCCGTGCCGCCTTTCGGCGCAGTTTGCGGCTCAACGGAAAGGGTATCCCCTTCCGCCGACATCTTCACTTCCTCCAGCCCTTCATAAAAGGCGGAGAACTCCGAAATGCCGTATTCCGTCGCGTATTCCCCGTTGTTGAGATACAGCCCGTATTGCCACGCTTCCTGCTCCTCTTCGGCAAAGAGGTGGAAGGGAACGGCGACGCCGAAATTTTCCGCATTGGAGAGGGAAAAGGTGCTGCCGCTTTGCAGGATGCAGTAGTAGTGCAGCCTCCCCGTCCCGTCCGTCTTGAAGATCGCCAAAAGCTCCCCTACGGCCTCCGTTTTCAGCTGCGCCGAGCCCGCATCCGTGCCGTCGATCAGCGTTTTCAATTGCGAAAGGCTCATGTCTGTTTCAAAGGAAATGCCGTTGCTGCCGCCGTCCGAAGTCCCTTTCTGTTCGAGCGGGAGAGTATAGTAGTCCTCCCCGCAGGCACAGCGGACGGTAAGTTCCTCCTCCCTGCCGCCGCAGCCACTGAGAAATACGAACGCAAACAGCAGAGAAACGCCCGTCAAACATATTCTTTTCATGATCCCGCCTCCTTTTTTCGGCTTTTCCGACGCGGGGCGTCTCTGCCCGGGACAGCCCCCTTCTACCCATAAAACAACTTTCACGGGCAAATCCTTTCATGTTCTCTGCGAAAACCCGTGCAACAAATGCTTCCCTTACATATTTTTCCAAGGCTTCCGCATACTTGCTGCATGGA
>URMI01000238.1 GCA_900548845.1 uncultured Clostridia bacterium
TACACGACGCTCTTCCGATCTGCTCGCCGCGATCTTCAACACTTTCAGGTAGACGCGCGGGAACTTGTGCAGCACTCTCAGCTGCTTGAAGAGCTGGATGGAGAGCTTGACGACGTGCTCGACGTGCGCCTCGTCGCACCCATAGAATTTGAGAAGGGTGCTCAGCGAATAGCCGAGGACATCGGAGAGCGGCCGCTCTTCCGTCATGGGGACGGCCTGGTTGAACATGATGCCCTCTCTCAGGCCGCAGCCGCTGACGAGGAAGTTTTCGATGTGCAGATAGTCGAGGAAGGACTTGACGATGGCGAGCGCCGCGGGCATGATATCCGCCCGGTTGGGGGAAAGGCCGCGGATGCGCTTGCGCTTTTCGACGTCGAGGACGCGCACCATCTCATAGACGGAGCGGAAGTCGTCCGCCGCGAAGGAGTAGTTGTGCACGATGCTCAAAGGATACTTCCTGACGAGGCGGTTGATCTTGTAGAGGTTGCGGAAGGTCCCGCCCACGCCGATCATCTGCGTGTCGGGCTCCACTTCCGAGAGCCAGTCGATCTTCTTGAACTGCTCGGTGAAGAATTCCTCGATCTTCGCCGTCTGTTCTTCGGGAGAGACGCCCTCGTCCGCAAAGAGGTCGGTGAGCGTCACGGCGCCGAAGCCGAGCGTCGCATAGTGCAGAATGGTGCGGCGGTTGTAGTAGACGATCTTGGTGCTGCCCCCGCCGATCTCGAGGATGATGCCCTTGGGCACGTCCATCGAGTTGATGACGCCGCGGTAAACGAGCGTCGCTTCCTCCTCTTCGGAGAGCACGCGCACCCGCATGCCGCAGGTCGCCTGGATCTCGTCGAGGAAGGAGCGCTGATTTTTGGCATGGCGGACTGCCGCCGTCGCCACGGGGATGATGCGGTCTACATGGGACGCCTCCGAGAGGCGCTTGAACATTTTAAGCGTTTTGATGGTCTCCGCCACGCGCTGCGGCTTCAGAAAGCCGTCGCGATCCATATCCTGTCCGAGGCGGACGCTCTCCTTGATCTCGTCCTCCACCATGAAATAGCCCTCTTGGAAGAGGTCGACGATGACGAGCCGCGCGGAATTGGAGCCCAGATCGATGATACCCAATTTTTCCATTTGGTTCCGTCCTTATTTGTAAAATCGTAAGAGCGCCGTGCGGGGCTGCCCCCCGCACGGTCTACGACGGAATATAAATTATGACCCATTCTTATTCCAAATTCTTACTGTGCTCATTTTAACACACGCGGGGGCATTTGTCCATACCCTTTTGGAAAATATTTTCCCTTTTCACCAAGTTTTTTGGCGCTTTTCACCCCTGCCCGCGCTTTTTTTCGCCGAAGCGAGGCGGAAAAGGGAGAGCGCGACGAGAAAACCGCCGAACGCGCGCCGAAGGAGCAGGGCGGGCAGATGCGCCGCAAGCAGCGCCGCCGCAGCGGAAAGGGCGAGCGCGGGCAAAACGAGAAAGAGGAGCCCCTCCTTTTTGAGGAGCCCGTTCTTGGCGTGCACGGTAAGGGCGAGCGCCGCCATCGGGAAGAAGGAGAGAAGGTTGACCCCCTGCGCCGCCGCCTGCGGAACGCCGAGAAGCAGCGTCAGAAGGGGGATGAGCGCCGTCCCGCCGCCCATGCCCATGCCGCCCAAAACGCCGCCTAAAACGCCGCACAAAAAGAAGAGATAAAAGCTCACGGAAGGAGCAGCCTCACGCCCGCCGCGAACATGACGAGTTCGAACAAAAGGGAGACAGCCTTCAGAGAGAGCTTCCCCAGAAGCTTTGCGCCCAACGCGCCGCCGAGGAGCACCCCCAACGCGACGGGCAGAAAGACGCCCATGGGCACGAGCCCTTCCACAAGATAGACGGCGCCGCTTAAGAAAGAGGCGGGCGCGATGACGGCGATCGCCGTCGCGTGGGCGTTCTTTTCTTTGAGCCCCGCGCGCTGCAAAACAGGCACGGCGAGCATGCCCCCTCCCCCGCCCAACAGCCCGTTGACGGCGCCGATACACGCTCCCCCAAAAAGATAGGCTCGGATGCTTCCCTTCTTCATGTTCCCCTCCCGCGGCGCAGTGAGCGCGCGTTTTTCTTCAGTTTGCCCCGCCACAAAAAAATTAGCCTTTTTTTCTCGATTTCACTTAGAAATGCTTGCTTCTCTGCGCGTTTTCTTGTAAAATAGTGCTATTGCAAGAATTGGCTCAACGGGGATGCGCTCTGCCTTCCCGAGAGCCTAAGAATCTAAAAAAGGGTGTTTTATGGCTAAAAACAATCGAACGGAAACCTGGAGGAAATACGTCCTTTCCGTGCTCTCGCTCACGGTCGCGACGACTCTCTCCTTAGGTGTCTTTACCGCCTGCTCGGACGGGCCGGAGGACTCGGATGACGAGGATACCACCGTCTCCGCAACGGATACGCAGCTCATCCGCAACGGCAACTTCGAATTTTATTCCGATAAGGATGTCGAGGAGGTCATCGAAAAGCGCGGCGTCGTCAACACGCCCAATAACTGGACAT
>URMI01000239.1 GCA_900548845.1 uncultured Clostridia bacterium
TAAGCCCTAAGCATAGGGCAAATTGGGGGAGCCAGCGCAGGGGAACCCTGCTCGGCTCAGTAGATTTCGGAAGCGCATCAAACGTCAACTTCCTTGCCTCCCTCCCCGAGGGAGGTGCCCCAAAGGGGCGGAAGGAGTCACCACATTTTAGGCGCCTTCTTGAGGGAGCTGTCACGGCATCCGAAGCTGGCTTCGGTGTCGTGACTGAGGGAGTCGCCTTATTATAAAAAGCGAGACATCCAGCAAAGGCGCTTCTCTTCACCATACGCGACGGAGGGAGTCATCCTGACCACCCCGCTCATCAATTTTCCCCTTATTTTTGCAAATGGGCATAAAAACCGATTGACAAACCGCGGGAAAAATACTATACTCGTAAAGTCTAATGATGATCGACGTCCGGAAATGCAATGCAGAAGGGAAGTACACGGGAACGCTCGATTTCGAGTTCGAAGGCGATGCAAGTCTCATCGATATCCCGTTCGTCTCCTTCTCAACGCCCGTCCACGCCGTCCTCGATTACGAAATTTTCGAAGACAACAGCGTGGAAGTCAAAGGGGAGCTCTCCTTCACTTTGGAAGGCGCGTGTTCGCGCTGTCTGAAGCCGACGAAGGAGCACGTTTTAACGGAAGCGGAAGCGCTGTTCGTTCCCAAAGGCGGCAAGGCGGAAGAAGAGGACTACACCTACCGGAACGGCATCGTCGACTTAGGCGAATTTTTGCGCGATACGGTGCTGTTTGCGCTCCCTTCGGCGCTATTTTGTGCGGAGGGCTGCTCGGCGCCCGAATACAACGAAGAGTAAAATAGGAAGAGAGGTGATATTATGGCAGTCCCCAAGGGAAAACAGTCCAAGAGCAGAACGAGCAAGCGTTTTGCAAACTATAAGGCAACGGCTCCGACGCTTGTCGAGTGCCCGCACTGCCACGAGCTGAAAGTTGCGCACCGCGTCTGCAAGAACTGCGGCTATTACGACGGGAAGGAAGTCGTCGCGCAGAAAGAAGCCAAGGACTGAGCAAGCAACGATCGAAAGCGGACAGTGTTTCACACGTCCGCTTTTTGTCTTTTTTCACGAATTTCTTTTGCTTCGCAAAACAAATTCCGTGAGGCTGAAGCAAAAGTATTTGCAAATTGGGTGCGCTGGCGCAGGGGAACCCTGCTTGCGCCATAATTGGGGAAGCGGAGGGAAACAACTGTTCCCTTGCCTCCCTCTCTGAGGAAGGTGCCCCGAAGGGACGGAAGGAGTTTTGTCGGGGTCTTCACACATCTACCAAAATCAACAAATCATAAGGGAGAAAATCATGGATAAAACTGCATTTTACGATCTTTCTTACGGCGTGTATCTTTGCACGAGCTGGGATGAAGGCAAGCCCGTCGGCTGCGTCGCCAACAGCGCGATGCAGATCACCTCGCAGCCCGCGACGATCGCCGTCAGTATCAACAAGAACAACTACACGCACAAGGCGGTTTCAGAGAGCGGCCACTTCGCGCTCACCGTCCTCGGCGAGGGCGCCGATCCCGCCCTCATCGGCACCTTCGGCTTCCGCACGTCCAAGGAGTTCGATAAATTCGCTTCCACCCCTTACGAAGTGCGCGGCAAGCTCCCCGTCCCGGACGGCGGCGTCGCGTGGTTCTCGTGCAAGGTCGTCTCCACGATGGATACGTCCACCCACACCGTCTTTTTGGGCGAGGTGCTCGACTGCGGCAAACTCGCAAAGGATACGCCCATGACGTACAGCTACTACCACAAGGTCTTAAAGGGCAAGACGGCGAAGAACGCGCCCACCTATCAGGCGGAAGAGCCCGCCGCCGTCGCTCCCGCCCCCGCCGCCGCCAAGTGGGTGTGCTCGGTGTGCGGCTACGTCTACGACGGCGAGACGCCCTTCGAAGAGCTCCCCGATAGCTGGACGTGCCCCCGCTGCGGCGTCGGCAAGGAATTCTTCAAACAGCAGTAAAACGCGACAACGCCCGCTCCCCGAAAAGGGGAGCTTTTTTTGCTCTCCAAACGCTTGACAAATACGGGGTAGGGGTATATAATAGACATACCCATAGGGGGTATATTACGATACAGGAAGGAACGGATATGGCAGACTGCTGCAGCAGGGAAACGCGCACGACGGTGCGCAGCGAGGAAGAAAAGAAGGCGATCGCCTCGCGGCTCAACCGCATCACGGGGCAGCTTCAGGGCATCGGGCGCATGGTGGAGGAGGACCGCTACTGCGACGACATCCTCATCCAGCTCTCTGCGGCGGACAAGGCGATCAGGAGCCTTGCTGCCTACATTTTGGACGCGCACGTCCACGGCTGTCTCATCCGCGACATCCGCGCCGGCAAGACGGAGGTCGTCGACGAACTCGTCGACCTCTTCAAGCGCTTCCAATAACCTTGTCGCCGCAAGGCAACCGCTGACCCCTTGCCTCCCTCGTCTCTTCCCACAAATCTTTTGCTTCGCATGATCTTTGCGGGAGCCCTATATAGAAGGGAGTTGCCGCGCGCCCGCAGAGCG
>URMI01000240.1 GCA_900548845.1 uncultured Clostridia bacterium
ATCTAGCCCTTGTAGGCAAGGAAGACGCCCCCTTGCTTCACAAAGGGCAGGCAGTATTCGAGCAGGGTATTCAGCCGCGCCACGGCGCGCGCGCAGCAGACGTCGAACTGTTCGCGGAAGGCGGCATCGCGCCCCGCGTCCTCCGCCCGCACATGCAGAACGGTTGCCTTCAAAGAGAACTTTTCGGCGGCAGAGATAAGAAAATCGCACTTTTTGCCCGTGCTCTCGACGAGGGTAAAGGAAAGGTCGGGCCTTACCAGCATGAGGGGGACGGACGGGAACCCCGCCCCCGAACCCACTTCGAGAACGCGCGCCCCCGCGGGAAAGAGCGCCTCCCCCGCGAGGCTGTCCAAAAAGTGTTTTGCGTTCACTTCCTCTTCCTCCGTGATGGCGGTCAGGTTGTATTTTTCGTTGTACCCGAGCAGCATCTCCCTAAAAGCTGCAAAGCGATCGGCGTGCTCTTTTAGGAGCGTCTGCGCCCGCGTCATGTCAAGCGTTGTTTCCATACCGCTATCATACCACAAACGAAGAAAAATAGCAAGACTTCGGGAAAAAGCGTCGGGCGAAACCTGTCCTTTTTTCTTGGAAACGCTTGAAAATTACGCCCGTTTCCGCTATAATGATAAGGAAAACAACTTCCGCTCCCGAACGGGCGGCGCGCCGCCCGAAGAGAAAAGCGCGGGGAGCGGAGACAAGGGAGAAAAGCAAATGAAATTTGTATGCAGCGGCCTCACCCTTTCCGAGGCGGTGAACAAGACCAGCAAGGCGTGCGCCGTCCGCACGACGACGCCCGTTTACGAATGCATCAAGATCGAGGCGGCGAGCGAGGAAGTCACCCTCCTTGCGACGGACGGGGAACTCTCCATCCGAAAGTCCTTCAAGGCGGAAGTCTTCGAAGAGGGCGCCGTCTGCGTGCCCGGCAAGCTCTTTTCCGATTTCATCGGCAAGCTCACCGACCTCGAACTCACCTTGAAGACGAGCGACAAGGGGCTCGAGATCTGCTACGGCGGCTCGGGGAGCGCCATCCAGACGCTGCCCGCCGAAGAATTCCCCGAGATCGACTTCACGATCGGCGAAAACAGCTTCGTCATGAAGAGCGGGGACTTGAAGAAGATCATCGCGGGGACGACGTTCTGCTGCGCGCAGGACGATTCCCGCCCCATCTTAAAGGGCTGCCTCTTCGATTTCAAGGATAAGCTCGAAGTCACCGCGCTCGACGGCTACCGCCTCGCCCTTTCCACGGCGCCCGTCGTCGCAAAAACGGGCGAAAAGCAGCTCATCTGCCCCGCCCGCACCCTTCTCGAGATCGTGCGCATGCTCGAAGAGGACGAAGAAGAGGTCACCCTCTATTCGCAGGGGGGCATGATGATGGTCTCCTCGGGCGGCATGACCATCGTCTCCCGCCTCTACACGGGCGACTTCATCAAAAAGGAGAGCGTCATCCCCTCGTCCTTCACGACGAGGCTCACCGTCTCCAAAGCCGCCCTGCTTGCGAGCGTCGAGCGCGCCGCCATCCTCATCCGCGGCGATAAAAACAATCTCGTCACCCTCGAAATGGGCGGCGGGACGCTGCGCATCTATTCGCATTCGGAGAACGGCAACGTCGACGAAACGCTGCTCGCCGAAACGGAAGGGAAGGACCTCACCGTCTCGATGAACGCAAAATTCCTCTCCGACGCACTGCGTGCCCTCGAAGACGAGAGCGTCACCGCCTCCTTCAACGGGCCCGTCTCCCCCTTCATCGTCGAGAACGCGGCAAACAAGAACAGCCTCTATTTGATCCTGCCCGTGAGAAATGCGCAATAAAGGCGTCATAATCGCTTGACGAAAGCAGGGAAAAATCTTATAATCAAGCAGAAACCTCAAAAATAATAGGAGAAAGATACCATGAAAAGGACCTATCAGCCCAAGAAGAGACAGAAGAGCAAGGTGCACGGCTTCCGCAAGAGAATGTCGACGACCGCCGGAAGAAAGGTGCTCAAGAGAAGAAGAAACAAGGGCAGAAAGCACATTTCCGCATAACATAAGGCGGATATGCAGTATCTGCGCCTGAAAAAGAAGAAGGACTTTCTCAAAGTCCTCAAAGCGGGAAAGCGCGCGCATTGCCGCTCTTTGACCGTAGTCTATTTTCCTTCCGACCGCGTAAAGATGGCGGTGTGCGTGGGCAAAAAGTACGGCAAGAGCGTAAAACGGAACAGGATCAAGCGATTGCTTCGCGAAGCGTTCCGCACGGTCGAAGGCAGCGTTCATCCCGCTTGTTCTTTTTTACTCATCCCCAAAGAGGCGGAGGACTATTCCTTCAAGGTGTTTTCCAAAGACATCCGCTCCGCCCTCAGAAAGGAGAAGCTGCTTGTTGAAGATCGGGGCGAGGCGGCTTGCGGCCGCCAACCGGAAGTACCTGAAACGGACGGTCTTTAAGCCGTACCTCAAAGCCTTCTGCATCTTCCTCATCTGCCTTTACCAG
>URMI01000241.1 GCA_900548845.1 uncultured Clostridia bacterium
GGCGGGCATATGCCCGCCGCCGCGCCGCCGTTCTGTTTCGCTTACCACCGTGCGGGGGTTTTTGCTTTTTCCGACAAACAAAGACGCAAGTTCCGCCCGTTCCCCCCCACCGCCCACTTATAATGGAGGAAATCATACCCGAGGTGGTCTATGAAAGGAACCGTCTTCGCGACCCCGCTCACGCTCAAGACGGCGGGAAAATACTGTGCGCTGCTCGCCGCCATGGTGATGCTCAATTTTGCGCTGCCCATGCGGGAGCCCCTCTCCTCAGCGCTTCTCTATGCCGCGCTCGCCTGCGGGTTCGACCCGCTCCTTGCCGCAGCTTCCCATCTTCTCGCCGCAACAGCCGCCCTCTCGTGGATGGCGGCGCTCTCCGCCCTCTTGCAGGCAGTCCTTCTTTCGGGCGGATTCTGGCTCTTCAAGCGTTTGAAGCGCAAGATGACGTGGGAAAAGTATATCCTGCTCGTCCTTGCCCAGCTCCCCTTTGCCTTCCTCTTCCCGCATGCGGGATACGCGCTGCCCCTCTCTTCCGTCTGGCAGAGGGCGCTGCTCTCCCTTTTGACGGCGGTGCTTGCCCTCCTCTTTGAAGGCGGGCTGGACGCGATTTTAACGCGCGCCTTCCGCTGCCGCCTCACCGCCGCTCAGCTTTTAGAAGTCTCCCTTTTGTGGCTCTTTTTGGGCGCGGGGATGTGCTCGGCGCTCGGCGAGCCCGTCTTTTACGCCGTTTCGCTCACGGCGCTCCTGCTTGCCGTGCAGCTTTTGAAAAACGCCGCCGCGGTGCCCCTCTCCGTCGTGCTCTCGCTCCCCCTCTGCCTCGCCCACGCCGATCTCCTGCCGATGGCGGCTTTTTCCGCCTGTGCGTGCGCCGCCCTGCTCCTTACCCCCTACGGGCGCATCGCTTCGGCGCTCTCCCTTCTCCTGTGCTTCCCCGCCGCGATGGCGCTCGAAGGGCTGTATGCGGAGAGCACGGCGCGCATCGTCTTCACCCTCGCCGCCTGCCTTGTTGCCGTCATTTTGACCATCGCCCTGCCCGAAAAGCTCTACCGCCGTGCCAAGCGCACGCTGCTCTTTTACCGCGAACGGACGCTGCCGCGCATTGCCATCAACCGCAGCCGCCGCGCCGTCGGGGAACGGCTGTATGAAGTCTCTTCCCTCTTCCGCGAGATCGAGACGGCTTTTTCCGAAGAGGACGGAAAGCGGGATACCGCCGCCGCTCTTTCGGAGGAGCTGAGATATACCATCTGCGCGGACTGCGAAGGAAGGCAGCGGTGCGAAAAGGAGGGGCTGTTCGCCTCGATGGACCGGCTCGTCTCGGTGGGCGCCGTCAAGGGGCAGGTGAGCCTCGTCGACCTTCCTGCCGATCTTGGCGCAAAATGCCGCAACGCCGCGGGGCTGCTGTTCGCCTGCAACCGTCTGCTCGCCCAATACCAGGGCACGGTGCGCGAGGAGGAGAGCGCGCGCGAAAGCCGCAGGATCCTCGCAGAACAGGCGCACGGCGTGAGTGAAATTTTGCGCGACATCGCCCTCGAACAGAGCGAGGAGTGCGTCTTTTCGGAGGGGGAAAACGCGCTCGCGGGCGCACTGGCGCAGGCGGGCATTTTAAGCTCGGAAGTGTTCGTGTACGGTGAAGGGGGCTCGGTCACCGTGAGCCTCACCCTGCCGCAGACGGTGAGCGCCAAGCGGCTGTGCTCGGTCGCGAGCGCCGCCCTCGGGGTGCCCCTCTCGCTGGCGGAAAAGATCGTGCTCTCCCCCACAAGCGCCTGCTTTGTGCTGAGAAGAAAGCCCGAATTCGACGCGGCGTTCGGCGTTGCGACGAAGCCGAAGGAGGGCGAGACGCGGAGCGGAGATACTTACTCCGTCCTGAAGATCGACGAGCGGCGCTTCCTCGTCGCGCTTTCGGACGGGATGGGCAGCGGCGCCGAGGCGCGCGACGTTTCCGACCGCACGCTGACCCTGCTCGAAAGCTTTTATAAGGCGAAGATGCCCTCCGAGACGGTGCTCTCGACCGTCAACCGCCTCATCTCCTATTCGGGAGAAGAACGGTTTTCCTGTCTGGACCTTGCCGCCGTCGACCTCGACACGGGGGATGCGGATATCGTCAAGATCGGCTCGCCCGTCGGCTTTATCCTGGCGCAGGAGGAGCTGAGAGTGCTCGAAGGCGAATCTCTCCCCTTGGGGATGCTGGAAGCCGTGCACCCTGCGACGCTCCGCGCGACGCTGCATGCGGGGGACTTCATGCTCTTCATGAGCGACGGCGTGACGGGGGCGTTCG
Organism: uncultured Clostridia bacterium; assembly: GCA_900548845.1. Taxonomy (GTDB): domain Bacteria; phylum Bacillota; class Clostridia; order Christensenellales; family Borkfalkiaceae; genus Gallimonas. Next base: position 2,273 of record URMI01000241.1, read on the forward strand.
GCTCTTCGGCGGAACTCTACGCTTATTTAAGCGCGCTCCGCCCCATCAACCCGCAGTCGCTCGCTGAAGAAGTGCTCAAAAAGGCGCTCAGCTGCTACCGGGGGAAGGCGGAGGACGACATGACGGTACTTGCCGTCAAACTCATGAAGACGGCTTGACGGGATATGGAGATCGGAAGAGCG
>URMI01000242.1 GCA_900548845.1 uncultured Clostridia bacterium
TTACTTTGTTTACTCGTTTTTACTTTCTTGCAATTCAGTTGTCAATCTTCGGAAGTTCCGCAAACGGCGGAACGCTGTATTTTCCCTGAGGGCGTACCCTCGCGAGACAGCTTACATATATTAGCACGTCTCTTATGATTCGTCAAGCGTTTTTCGGAAAAAATCTGACTTTTTTCGGAAATTTTTTCGGAAAGTTTTTCTGCCCCCTTCCCCTCCACAAAATGCGGGCATCTTCCCCGCTTTTTGCACAAGATACGCAAAAAGGGAGGTTTTTTCCCTCCCCTTTCTATACCATATATTATAGCGGCGGCAAAGATGCGCCCGCGCCGCCCCGAACGGAAGCGGCTGTGCGCCTTATCGGCAGCCCGAGCACGTCTTGCAATTGCCGCTGCAGTGTTTGACGGGCTTGCCCGTTGCGGAGAACATCTCCCCCGAATACGAGCGGCGCGCCTCTTTTCCGCAGGCGGGGCAGACGACCTTTTCGTCAAATTTTTTCACGAGCTCGTCGAACTGCTTGCCGCAGGACGGGCAGACATATTGCAATAGAGGCATCAGTGATCTCCTCCGCCGCGGCGTTTGCGCTTGACCTGGCGCGGCGTCTTGATGCGCACGGAATTGGTGGCGTGCACGATCCACACGGCAGCGACGACGCTGATGACGACGGCGATGCCGATGACGATCCAGAATCCCCACACATTCCCCTCGAAGGGAACGGGGACGTTCATGCCCCAGAGGCTCGCGATGAGCGTAGGCACGGCGATGACGAAGGTGATGACCGCGAGCAGCTTCATGACGCTGTTGACGTTGTTGGAGATGACGGAAGCGTAGGCGTCCATCGTGCCCGACAAAATGTCGCGGTAGATATTACACATTTCGGCAGCCTGCTTGGCCTCGATGAGGATATCTTCGAACAGTTCCTGATATTCCTCGTTCTCGGCAATGGAAGGGAGCCTGCCCACCTTGGTGTAGACGCTGTACGTCGCATTGAGCGCCGTCGAGAAATAGACGAGGGAATTTTCGAGCGCAAGAAGCTGGATGAGTTCCTTGTTCTTCATGGAGCGGTGCAGTTCCGCCTGGACGCGCAGCGACTTTTTATCGATCTGCCGAAGGTTGGAGAGGAACACCTTGGCGTTCCCCATCATGAAGGAGAGAAGAAAGGAAGTGGGCCTCGTCGTATCGGCGCTGACGCGGTTGGAAACGAACCCGCCGAGCACGGGATTGCCGCGCAGGCACACCGTGACGAGGCATTCCTTGTTGGAGATCACGGAAAGAGGGATGGTCTCGTAGATGTCGCCCTCGTCGGTATCGGTGATGACGGGGGTATCCATGAGGCACATGATGACGTTGTCGTCGCGTTCGAGACGGGCAGACTCCTCTTCATCGAGGGCAGCCTTTAAGAGCGTTTCGTCGATGCCCGTGAGCGCCGCGATGTCTTCGATCTCGTCGTCGGAAGGGTTGACCATGTCGATCCAGCACGCCTTCTCGTACGCAGAGAGCCGCTCCATGCGGCCTTGAACAGTCTTGAAGTAATTGATCATAAGCATTTCCGCCTTGCGTTAGATTTCGGGTCTCCCCGAAGAAGGCAGCAAAAAACGCACAGAAAAACCATCTGTGCGTCTTGGAAATGCAAATGGATGCGGGCGAAAAAACGCTCACATAGAAAGCTTCCTGCGGACTTTACGCACAGAGGTGTGACCTGTTGTCATAACGCATCGGTTATTTGGGTCGTCCATTTTTTGCTCTCCTTTCAGACTGCGGCACGGGGCTTTCCCCATGCCATCATCCCTATTATAGACCATCGGCGGCGATTTGGCAACCGTTTTGCAAAAAATTTTTGCCTGCAAATTTCGGCGGAGGACGGCAAGGGCCCGGCGCGGGCGGTTTTTCCTTCAGATGACGCAAGTCCCTTCGCGGAAGGAGGTGAAAATACCCGAAACATCCACACCCGAAGAAAGAGAGGAGACGAGCATTTCGGGAGTGAAAGTTTTGCCCTTAGCCGCCGAAAAACAGCGGCGGAGGCCGGAGATCAACTTGTCGCCCAGCACTTCATGGAGGCGGTCGAAGAGGATGACGCTCTTATCGTAGACGATGCTGCGGTACTCGTAGGCGCCCGAAAATGCGGAGAGCGGGCGGTCCATCGAGGTATCGGCGGTATCCGAGAGCTGTTCGCGCACGGAGACAAACGCGCGGTACCTGCCTTCCGCCGCCGAGATATGCTCCCGATAGCGCCCTTCCGCCGCCCCGAAATAGAGCGCCGTGCTGTATTCCGCAAGCCCTTCGTCCAGCCAGGCAGAGCGGACTTCGTCGCTGCCCGCCATCGCATACCACCACTGATGGGCGGTCTCGTGCACGATGGCAGCCGTAAGGTCGTCGCCGCGCAGAGAGGACGAAACGAGCGAAAGCGCCGTCTGTTCGCTGCCGCCCAAGGGAAGGTCGGTCTCCACGACGACGTAT
>URMI01000243.1 GCA_900548845.1 uncultured Clostridia bacterium
CGACGCTCTTCCGATCTCCGCCTATCTTTTGCGCCCCGCCCGAGAGTTTATCGCCCGCAAGTCTGCCCACCTGCACGGCGGCAAGCGACAAAAGGAAGGTCGTTGCGGCGATGATGAGGGCGCAAAACGGCACGCCGAGCGGAAGGGAGCCCGCCGCCTCCTGCGCCATAAAGGAAACGCCGACGGCGAGCGCGTCGACGGAAGTTGCGACGGCCTGCGCGGTGAGCGCGGGAAGGCGCAGCCCCTCCCGCCTCACAAGGAAGCGCTCCTCCTCTTCCGAAGCCGCGTCGATGAGCATCTTCCCGCCCAAGAAAAGGAGCAGCATGAAGGAAAGATAGGGTGCGATGCGCCCGACGAGAGAGGAAAAGACGGAACTCCCAAAGTACCCCAAAAGGGGCATCCCGCCCTGAAAGAAGCCGAAAAAGAGGGCGATAAGGAAGGTCTTTTGGCGGCTCATGCGAGGCTCCGCCATGCCGTTTGCCATGCCGACCGCCGCCGCATCCATCGAAAGCGCCGCGCCCAATAAGACGATATCGAAAATGCTCATGAATGTTTCTCCCGTAAAAAGAAAGACCCGTGCACGGCGCGCCGAAAAAGCGTTCCGTGCACAGGTCTCGATGTTTTAGGTATCACCCGCGGCGCATCGCCGCAATATGTGGATGAGCACCGCCCCCAATGTTCAGATATCCCCCGCAGCCATCGCCGCAGTATGTGGAAGAATACCGCCCGAGGGGGCCTTCTACTCCCCTATGCCTCCCCATGATAACACGGAGGGCGGCGGGTTGTCAACTGTTTTGCGCGAGCCCCGCGATCTCTTTGACGCGGCTCATGGGAACGGGCGCGGTCTGCCGCGTGCAGCGCTCGAGCTTTTCCACGACGCCCTCGCGCGTGAGATGCCCCTCGGGCACGAGCACCCTGTCGCCCTCCTTCACAAAAACGAGCTCGGGCACGAGATACCACATAGCTTCCTCCCCCGCCCGCACTTTGGCAAAGGTATAAATTTCTCCGTCCGCGAGCACCCCGCCCGCCAAAGAATGGATCATAATAAAGCCTCCTTTTCGGTTAAAAGAGTGGTGCAAAGGCCTTCAAGATCTCACACATCCCCCGCCACACGACGCTCTTTTTTGCGTCCTCTTCCGTCTGAAGGGCGCACTTTTTGAAGGTCGCCTCGTAGTCCGCCTTGAGCTCCGCGTTCGCCGCCGTGCGATACATGAAGACGGCGTTTTCGTAGTGGTGCATGAGCGAGCGGTAGTCGAGGTTGATGGTGCCCACGACGCTCGCCACGTCATCCGCTAAAAAGCTCTTGGCGTGGACGAAGCCGGGAAGATATTCGTAAATCTTCACGCCGCCCTTGATGAGCGCCATGTAGTTGGAGCGGGTGAGCGCGAACGCCGTCTTCTTATCGGGGATGTGCGGTACGACGATGCGCACGTCCACCCCGCGCGCCGCCGCCGAAACGAGCGCCTCGCGCATGCGGTAGTCCAGGATGAGATAGGGCGTCATGATCCACACATACTTTTCGGCGACGCTTAAAATGTTGATGTAGAGGTCTTCGCCCAGATGCCGCCCGTAGAGGGGGATGGGCCCGTCGCTGTACGGCTGCACGAAGCCCTCGCCCTGCACGCCGCTCTCTTCGGGCAGGAAGCGGGAAAAGTCCTCCGTCTCGCCGCTGCAAAGGTCCCAGAAGCGCAGGAACATGAAGAGCAAACTCTTTGCGCCCTCGCCTTCGAGGCGCACCGCCGTGTCCTTCCATACGCCGTACGGCTGTTTGACGTTGATGTATTCGTCGGCCAGGTTGATGCCGCCCATATAGGCGACCTTGCCGTCGATGACGGCGATCTTGCGGTGATCGCGGTTGTTGTGGAAGTTGGAGACGACGGGCACGAAGGGATTGAATTTATAGCACTTGATGCCCTGTTTGCGCAAATACTTATAGTATCCCGCGCGCACATAACCCATGCTGCCGATGTCGTCGTACAAAACGCGCACCTCGACGCCCTCCGCCGCCTTGGCTTTGAGGATATCGAGGACCGCGCCCCACATGACGCCGTATTCGATGATGAAGTATTCGAGGAAGATGTACTTCTTCGCGCGCTGCAAGTCGAAGAGGAAGTGGCGGAAAAAATCTTCGCCCGTGGGGTAGTACGTTGTATCGGTGCCGCGGTAGACGATGGCGTGCTCGTTCTTCGTATAGAGCGCGCGCGACACCGCCGCCCAGCGCCCCATGCCCGAGACGAGCTCCTCTTTGGAGAGCGTCGGGCGGGTGAACTTGTGCGCCTCCTCTTTGAGCGCCAGAAACTTCTTCCTCTGCCTGCGCGAGGGGCGGTTGTAGGAAAAGACGGCGTAGATGGCGACGCCGAAGGCGTTGAAGGCGACGATGCACAAGAGCCACAAAACCTTTGCCTCGGGCATCATGTTGCGGTTGATGATGTGGATGGCAGTCGCGAC
>URMI01000244.1 GCA_900548845.1 uncultured Clostridia bacterium
TTTAGAAGCGTCGCCTTGCCTGCGCCGGTGCCGCCCACGACGGCGACCGACTGACCCCTCTGCACACGGAAAGAAACCCGGCTTATCACAGGCGCGCCGCCGTAGCTTGCGGAAACACCTTTCATCTCGATGGAGCCGTCGGGGGTATAGGAGACGGGAGCGGCGGGGTCTTGGAGTTCGGACTGCTTTTGGAGCACTTCCAGAATGCGCTTTGCGGAGACCTGCGCGCGCGGGATCATGTTGAAGAGCATGACAAGCACCATGAACGCCGTAACGACCTGCGAGGCGAGCTGGGTGAAGGAGAACATTTCGGGGAAGAAGGCGGCGTTGTTGTCGCGCACGATGATGAAGCACCCCAGCCAATAGATGGCGAGCGTCAGGCCGTTGAAGATGAGCATCATGAGGGGGTTCATGAGCGCCATCGCGCGGCCTGCGAAGGTGTTGTTCTTCTGCAAAGCTGCGCTCACCTCTTCGAAGCGGGTGCGCTCGTACTCCTCCGCATTGTAGGCGCGCACGACGCGGATGCCCGTGAGCGTATCGCGCAAGGTGCCGTTGAGGCGGTCGGTGAGCTTCTGGACGAGCTTGAAGCGGGGCAGCGTGACGGCGAGGATGGCGGCGATGCCGCAAAGCAGGATGACGACGGCGCCCGCCGTGACGAAGGTGAGTTCGCCGCTCGATTGGGCGATGCGGACGATCGCCATGCCCGCCATGAGGGGCGCGCCCACGCCGAGGCGCAGGATGAGCACCATCGAGGAGACGACCTGCTGGACGTCGTTGGTGGTGCGCGTCAAAAGAGAGCCCGCCGTAAATGCGCCTGCCGTGCGGTCGGAAAGCGATAAGACGTGCGAGAACACCTCCCCTCTCAGCCGCCGCCCGAGGCCCGTTGAGATGGAGGCGGAGAGGAAGGTCTCTGCGATGGTCGCAAGGACGCTCACCGCCGCGAAGGCGAGCATGATGCCGCCCGTTCTGAGGATGGAAAGCGCCTCTGCGCCCGCCTGCATCTGTTCGACGATGCGCGCCGTGTAGGTGGGAAGCGTGACGTCCGCAAACACCTGCACGACGAGGAATGCGAGGAGCAAGAGAAAGAAAAAAACTTGTTTTTTGGTGAGATAGCGAATGAGGCGAAACATGATGCCCTCCCTTTGTTCTGCTTTATTGTAGCATAAACTTTACATATTGTCAAGTGTTTAAGGCAAAAAATAATTGACGAGTTGTAAAGAAATTTTGCGCAAACGCTTGCCTTTCGGGGGAAAATGTGCTATCTTGAAGGCATGAACAAGTTTGAGGAAAAGCGTGCGGAGCGCAGAAAGATCATTCTGACGGAAGCGAAGAAGCTCGTTTTAGAGCGCGGCATCTATGACGGGGCGATGAGCGAACTCGCCGTGCGGGCGGGCATCTCGCGCCAGCAGCTCTACAACTACTATAAGAACCTCGACGAGGTGCTTGAAGGCATCATGGAAGAGCTCGTTGCGCACTCCTATCTTGCGCGCATCGCGGACGCCGCCGAGGTGGATACGCCCGAAAATCTCATCCGCTATGCCGTCCTCGCCTTCAAGGACCTCTCGCCCGAGGTGCATGAGGACCTTCTGTTCATGAATTTGTATTCGGTGCACCTTGCGACCGCCCCTTCTGTGCATGCGGAGCGCAGGCCGGCGCGCATCCTGCTCTTTGAACGGCAGATCGTGCGCGGGCAGGAGATGGGCATATTCCGCAGCGACAGGCCGCTTGAAGAGCTGACGGCGACCGTCTCTGTGCTGCTTGCGGGATATACCTTCCACTGCGAGACGCTCTCCGAAAACGCGAGGGCGCGGATGCTCGGCGAGGAGATGCTGCACCGCCTTGCCGATATGGTCTTGGCGTACTTGAAGGGCTCCCCCACGCCTGCGGTGTGAGCGGGAGAAAGGCGCCCCGCACGGCACTGTGAGAACGGAGAAAAGGGCTCCCCCACGCCTGCGGTGTGAGAACGGGGAAAACGGCTCCCCCACGCCATCTGTGTAAATTCTTTGGAAAGACGGCGGGAATTGAGCGCTTTACTTGAATCAGTTTAGGTTTACGAGAAGTAATCGGAGAAAAAAGGCGATAATTTTGCAAAAAAGCCAAATAATCTGATAGACTTATTCGGATATATCTGATATAATGATGCCAAGATCGAACGTGGCCGAAGCTTCACGACATCATTTCCCCCTATATTTTGATCAAATTCGGCGGCTTCGATCGACAATTTACAAAAAGGGAACGGTACACTCCGTTCCCTTTTTTTGTTTGCTTATTTTGTTTGCTTATGATCCGGCGGTCTGCTCTCCCCGCGGAACAGTTTGCAATACTGTAAGGGAATAATAGGAACCCGATCAAAAGCGCGTATTTTGCCCCGATACTGCGTTAAGGTCCTTGACCGTGCGCTCGGCACGGCCTGCGGCCCTTGCCTTGTCTGGGGGCAAAAC
>URMI01000245.1 GCA_900548845.1 uncultured Clostridia bacterium
GGAAAGCCCGTGTCCGAAGGAATAGGCGCAAGGTTTATGGAAGGTATCGAAATAGCGGTAACCGACGAACTGCTCTTCCTCGTAAAAGACGCGCACGCCCTGTTTTTTTCCGTCATCCGAATAGACGGGCGTGTTTTCGCCCTGATTGACAAAGTTCTGCGCGGCGGGCGTATCATAATAGTCATACGGCCAGCTGTCTGCAAGCCGCCCCGAGGGGTTCACCTTGCCGCATAAAATATCGGCAAGACTTTCCGTGCCCCGCTGTCCGCAAAAGCCCGTCCAGAGAATAGCTGAAAGCGGCAGAGAAGAAAGCCACTTCATCTCCACGGGATAACCCGTATTGAAAATGAGGATGACGCGTTGATATTGTTTGACCGCCTCGGAAAGTTCTCTCTTTTCCGTTTCCGTCAGATAGTAGTTGCCCGCAATTGGCTTGTTGTCCTGATTTTCGCCCGAACGGCGGGAGATGATATAAAGAGCCGTACCGGAATCTTTCGAAAGAGTGAACGCGGCACGCTGCACGAGCGCCTCCTCCCAAGTGAGCTGCCAGCGCGGCTTGATGAGGCTTGCTCCGACGGCGGAGATGCGGAAATCTTGGTATGCCCCCAAGAGCGCCACCCTCTCCCCCACCGCAAGCGGGAGCGTGCCGTCGTTTTTGAGCAGCACGATGCCCTCATCGGAAACTTGCTTTGCGATCGTCTCGTTTTCTCTATGCTTACCGTCGTCCGCACCGCGCTCTGCCGTCGTCAGGCGGAAAGTGCATGGTGCAAACTTTTTGCCCTTTTTACTGCGGAAACCCGTGAGGCGGACTGTATAAGTCTTTCCGAATTCGCGCGCCACCTCTCCCACGGGTACAAAGTAAAATGGAAGAGGCGAAAACTCAAACTTAATACACTTGCCTTTCGAGACGGGCTTGCCGTCCACCGTCACAATGCCGCTGTTTGGATCGACCTCGCTCGTTGCAATGACCGGAACGGAATGCGGGACAGGCGCAAACATCGAAAACATTCCCTTGTCGACATTGGCAGGATCATAGTGCTTTGCAAGCATCGTGAAAAATCTTGGCATACTCACCTCAGTTCAAACTGTAAAAATTCAACGGGCTCGCCCTGCCACTCAAAATAAAGCGGTTTTTTGCCCTCAACGGGCTGTAAGGGAGCGGAAAAGGTGCGCCATTTTTCGCTTGCTTCGATCTTCACCCGACCTATCGCCGCGCCGTGTTCGACTGTCTTTACGAGCAGTTCTCCCTCTCCGCCGCGCACGGTAACGGAAATTTCTTTGGGAGAGCAAAAATCAAAATACTTATAGCCGATCACGGCGCCGTCTGAAATACGCGTTACATAGCTTTCGCCGTTCTTTGCCGTGATGATGGCACGCTTGCCTTTCCTGTCTTTCCGCTTTGCGTTATAGAGGTTGCAGCACAGCGCGGCAGGGTACTTCCCCCTCGAAACAAGGGGCCCACCCACGCCCTGCGTCGTGACTTCCACCTGCGAAAAAGTGCCGTCCGCATTCATTTGGATGGGCTCGGCGCACGCCTGACGGGAAAAATCGGTATCGTTGGTGCAGCGGTGATAGAAAACGTAATATTTGCCGTTTATCTTCTCCACGCTGCCGTGGATGGTGCCTGCGGGCATCTTGGGCTTTTTGTTGCCCTGAAAGCCCAAATCGGAATTGGAGATGAGCACGCCCTTATATTCAAACCCGCGATCGGGATAGCGACTCATCGCATAGGCAAGTTCGTTGTTTTTATTGGAAGAGTAGATGAGATAGTACCACTCCCCGAATTTGCGTATGGAGGGCGCTTCATAGAAGGGATGCGCGTATAAAGGCGTTCTCCTCTTTGCCGTAGTCAAGCTGTCTAAAACGGCCTTTGGCTCCCCCTTCACCGTGCACATATCTTCTTCTATTTCAACGACAGCGCAGGAGAGAATAGAGGGTTTCGTTTTCCTTATGTCGGCAAGCGAGCGATCGCAGAGTTTGGAGAGGACGAAGTTAAAAAGCGGTTTCAAGACAGGGTTTCTGAAATCTTTGATAAAGCCCCAGCCGTAGTAAAGATAAATTTTGCCGCGATCGTTGATGACCGCAGGGTCGTTGGTGAGGTATTTGAGAACGGGCGTGCCGTCCTGATACTTGATATCCGAAAGATACTCAAACGGCCCTTCGGGGCGGTCGGAAACGGCGACCGCCATCGGCCCGAAGGCAGAAGTATTTGGCCCCGCCGCAAAGTAGTAGAGATAATATCTTCCGTCCTTTCCCCGCACGCAGTCGGGCGCGTAGAAATCGACGAGCTTCCCCTCTCTGCTTCTCGGATCCTGCCTCTTTCTGTAGGTGACGCCGTGGCAAGTCCAATTCGTCAAATCGGTCACGGGCGCGCTCCACACGGTATAATCGCGCGTGCAGAAGCGCGTACCGCCCTCCTCATCAGATCGGAAGA
>URMI01000246.1 GCA_900548845.1 uncultured Clostridia bacterium
GAGAAACGCAGGCGTAAATGAAAACAGCTTGGCGTTTTGCCAAGCTGTTTTGTTATGCGTCTTGCGGCGGCTGTGGTTCAATTCGTTCATACCAAGAAAAAACGGAGCCTAAGCTCCCCCTTAGGGCTCCCAAAAGCTTTTCCCCTGCAAAGATTTTGGGAAGAGGGCGAGAAAGCGTTTTTTGGCAAAGCCACGGTGTGGCTTTGTCCGCTTTCGAGCTTGGGAACGGCGCATTGTACGCGCCGTTCCCTGACCGCGGCGCGGAGTCTACCGCGCGAGAAACGCAGGCGTAAATGAAAACAGCTTGGCGTTTTGCCAAGCTGTTTTGTTACGCGCCTTGCGGCGACGTGGTGCGGTCGACAGGAATTCGCCGACACCCCTAAAGGGGTCCCCTTGGCGAAGCGTCGCCCTTCGGGCTCGCGTGAACCGACAGCCGATATTGATTTTCATGCCCATTCCGTGCGCGATCGGCGGCTGTGGTTCAATTCGTTCATACCAAGAAAAAACGGAGCCTAAGCTCCGTTTTTTCTTGGTGCGGTCGACAGGAATTGAACCTGCATGGTGTTACCCACAAGATCCTTAGTCTTGCGCGTCTGCCAGTTCCGCCACGACCGCATATTTTGTTGTTCTTCCCTGCTCGGGAGCCGTCCTCGCTGACAGCTTTTATATCTTACAACATCCGAAACCAAAAGTCAAGTTTTAATACGGGAAAAATCCATAAATTTTTCGGAAAAAGGAGATTTTTTTCAGATAGCGCGCCGTCTCGGGATAGGGAATGTGAAAAAGCGTGCGGCCGTCCGAGGAATACCGCCCGTCTTTGAGCCATTCGCGTACCCTCCCCTCCCCCGCGTTGTATGCGGCAAGCGCCGTCTCCTCCTCAAATTCCTCCATAAGATAGCCAAGATACGCGCAGCCGAGCGTTACATTATACTCCCCTTCTTTGAGGCGCGCCGCATCGAACGAGATGCCCTCCCGCTCGCAGACAAACGCCGCCGTCGAAGGCAAAAGCTGCATGATGCCCACCGCGCCCGCGTCGCTTTCAGCGTCTTCCCGAAAGTTGCTCTCTGCCTTCATCACGGCATAGACGAGCGCCCCATCGAGCCCGCTTTCCCCGACGTTATCCCGATACGGCCGCGGGAAGGCGGCAAAAAAGCTCAAGACCATGGCCGCAAGCAGCAGCAAGTGGGCAAACACGAAAAACAGGCGTTTCATCCTTTATAGTATGCCGGAAACGCCCGAAAAGAACAGCAAAAGAGCCGAGACGTCTCGGCTCTTTCTCTGCCCGCAAAACTCGGAAAATAAAGTTACTTTCTTGCAACGCCCGTTCTGATGGCAGCTGCCTTGACGGCGTTTGCGACCGCATCCTTGACGCGGGGATCGAAGGAATCGGGGATGATATAGTCGGGGCGGAGCTCGCTTTCGGGGATGACGGAAGCGATCGCCTCTGCCGCCGCGATCTTCATCTCATCGTTGATGTCGCTTGCACGCACGTCGAGCGCACCGCGGAAGATGCCGGGGAATGCGAGCACGTTGTTGATCTGGTTGGGGAAATCGCTGCGGCCGGTCCCGATGATCTTCGCGCCTGCGGCTGCCGCCTCGTCGGGCATGATCTCGGGCACGGGGTTTGCCATCGCGAAGATGATGGGATCCTTTGCCATCGTACGGACCATCTCCTGCGTGAGGCTGCCGGGTGCGGAGACGCCGATGAACACGTCTGCGCCCTTGACGACGTCTGCAAGCGAGCCCGCCTTCTTCTCGAGGTTGGAGATCTTTGCCATCTCTTCCTTGATGGGGTTGAGACCGTCGCGGCCTTCGTAGATGGCGCCCTTCCTGTCGCAGAGGATGACCTTCTTGAGGCCCTTGCTCATGAGGAGCTTGGTGATGGCGATGCCTGCGGCACCCGAGCCGTTGACGACGACGGAGATATCTTCGATCTTCTTGCCTGCAAGCTTGAGCGCGTTGAGCATGGCTGCCATCGTGACGATCGCCGTACCGTGCTGGTCATCATGGAAGACGGGGATATCGCACACTTCTTTGAGCCTCTTTTCGATCTCAAAGCAGCGGGGTGCGGAGATATCTTCGAGGTTGATGCCGCCGAAGCTCCCTGCAAGGAGGGAAACGGTCTTAACGATCTCGTCCACGTCCTTCGAACGGATGCAGAGCGGGAAGGCGTCCACGTCGCCGAAGGTCTTGAAGAGGGCGCACTTGCCCTCCATGACGGGCATGCCCGCTTCGGGGCCGATATCGCCGAGGCCGAGGACTGCCGTGCCGTCCGTGATGACCGCCACGAGGTTGGAGCGGCGGGTGTAGACGTAGGAAAGATCGACGTCCTTGCTGATCTCGAGGCAGGGCTCGGCGACGCCGGGCGTATAGGCGACGGCGAGTTCTTCGCGGTTGGTGATGGGCGCGCGGGTGACCACTTCGATCTTGCC
>URMI01000247.1 GCA_900548845.1 uncultured Clostridia bacterium
CCAGCTCCCCAAGAGCTGCGCCCGCTCTGACTTCCGCGACCCCAAGGTGTTCAAGCGCGGGGAACTGTATTACGCCGTGCTCGGCTCGCTCTCGACGCAGCAGGAGGGGCAGATCCTCTTATACCGCTCGCCCGACCTTTTCAAATGGGAGTATGTCGGCACGCTGCGGAGGGATATGCTCACGACGCGCGGCATTTACGAGTGCCCCGACCTCATCTCTCTCGGCGGCAAGGACATCCTCATTGCGAGCCCGCAGGGGTACGAGACGCAGGACTGGCGGTACGAGAATCTTCATTCCTCCATCTATATGGTGGGGGAGCTCAACACCGAGAAGGGGAGCTTCCACATCGACGACGAAGACGAGATCGACGGCGGCATGGACTTCTATGCCCCGCAGACGCTCTCGGCGCCCGACGGACGCACCGTCATGATCGCCTGGATGCAGATGTGGTCGCGCACCACGCCCACGGCTCAGCACGGCTGGGTGGGCAGCATGACGCTGCCGCGCGAACTCACGCTGAAGGACGGCAAGCTCTATCAGGCGCCCGTCCGCGAGATCGAACGCTATCGTTGGAACGAGGTGCACGTCGACCGCGTTCCCCTTTCGGGGGAGGTCACGCTTGCGAATGTCAAGGGTACCTGCGTCGAGCTTTCGTTCACGCTCGAACCGGGTACGGCGGAGCGCGCCGGCGTCAAAGTCTTCAGCGACGGCACGCATGACGCCCGCATCTACTACGACCGCGCGAGCGACAAGGTGGTGTTCGACCGTTCCCGCATGGGCATCGATATCGCCTGCGACGTCAAGGAGCGCGACGCAAGCATCCGCAGCGTCAGAGTGGACCACGGGAACGGACGCATCTCAATGCGCATCTTCCTCGATGTATCCAGCTGCGAGGTGTTCCTGAACGGCGGCGAACGCACGATGACGGGCAACGTCTATTCGGAGGGCAGCGGCATCTCCTTCTTCGCGGAGGGCGGCGAGGCGGTCCTTGCGGATATCAAAAAGTACGACATTGTCGTTTGATCCCGCAGGCGGCAAAGAACAGCACTCTTTCCCCCAATATCTGTTCTTTCCCTATATGCGGCGGAGCCTTCGGGCTCCGCTTATTTTTTCTGCATAAAAAACAGGCGTCCGTGCGGACGCCCGTTTTATATTTGTTTTGGAATGGTCATCTGTCCTCGCGGAAGTAGGAAAGTCCCAGACTTGCGGGGGGCTGCATCTCGCGGTGGCCGACGATGCTCGTCGCGATGAGAACGAGGATGGTCACGGCGAAGGGAACGATGTTGAGCAGGGGGATCTGCTCGAAGGAAATGCCCTGGATGTACGAGGAGAGGATGTAGAGCGCGCCGAAGACGATGGAGCCGAGGATGGCGAATGCGGGCTTCCACATCGCAAAGATGACGAGCGCGATGCACAGCCAGCCGATGCCCTGGATGGTCTGATCGACGGTTGAGCCGACGATGCCGCCCATGTAGTCCATGACGTAGCACAGCCCGCCGAGACCCGCGATCGCGGCGCCGAGGAGGATGGCGGTGTACTTATAGCCCGTTACGTTGATGCCGACGGCATCCGCCGTTGCAGGGCTTTCACCGACCGCGCGCAGGCTGAGGCCCGCCTTCGTGTAGCGCAGAACGACGGCTGCGATCACCGCGATGACGATCGCAAGATACACGAGGATGCCGTGGTCGAGGAAGAGCGTGCCGAACCAGCCCAGACTGTCCGCACCCGGAAGGGGAGCGTTGAAGAAGTTGAGCCCCGCCTGCGAGAGGTGCGCGCTGACGCCCTCCGTGAGCACGGCGTTGTTGAGGAAGAAGGAGGTGAACCCCACGCCGAAGATGGTGCAGGCAAGGCCCGTCACGTTCTGATTGGAGCGGAGAGACACCGTCAGGAAGCCGTAGATGGCGCCGAGGGCTGCCGCAAACAGCATCGCGAACAGGATGCCCATGAGCACGACGAGGAAGGCGCTCGGGGCAGGGGAGGCGAGATAGCACAGCTTGACGCCGAGGCATCCTCCCGCCGCGCCCATGCACATGATGCCGGGGATGCCGAGGTTGAGGTGGCCCGACTTTTCCGTCAGAATTTCACCCACGCAGCCGAAGAGGAAGATGACGCCGAATTCGATGGCGCTTGTCAGAAAGGTGAGCATTCAGTTTGCCTCCTTTGCGCCCGCATCTTCGGGAAGGGGCGCCCGTTCTTGTTCGCCGTCCTCGGGGGAGCCGGGCGTTTGTTCGTCCGGCTGCTTTTTCTGCTTGCCCGCGAAGTGGACGCGATAGCGGATGAAGAACTCACAGCCGATGAAGAAGAAGTACACGAGGCCGATGACGGTATCGGAGAGCGCTTCGCTCGTGAAGCCGAACTCGGTGCAGATCGGAAGAGCGTCGTGTAGGGAAAGAGG
>URMI01000248.1 GCA_900548845.1 uncultured Clostridia bacterium
ATGCCCATTTCGGAAGCGAGCAAGGGATCTTCGGAATAGTATTCGAAGTTCCTCCCGCACAGAGGGTTGCGCTTGATGTTGACGCCCGGACCGAGGATGACATTGACGCCGTAGTGCATGCACTCTTCGGCGATGCCCTCCCCCACCTTTCTGGCGTTTTCGGGATCCCAGCCCGAGGCGACGGTCGCCGCCGTCGGGAAGGATGTTGCAGGCTCGCTCATCGAGACGCCGTTGTCTCCCCCGCTCGTCTGTTTGCGGAGGCCGTGAGGGCCGTCTGCCATCGAAAGAGACGGGATACCGAGGCGTTCGACGGGAGCGGTGTACATAAAGTTGACTCCAGCAACGAGCCTTGCCTTTTCTTCGGGCGTGAGTTCTTGTAGAAGTTTCTTGATGTCCATGAGTTCTCCTTATTCTTTGACGCCGCCGAGCACCGCGCCCTTCTCAATATACTTCTGGAAAAACGGGAACACGCAGAGGATGGGAATGGTCGCAACGACGACGAGGCCGTACTGGATGAGGAAGCGCGAATAGTCGATATTGCCCGACTGCATGAAGTTGGTGTTTTCGCTGATCATGTTGTTGACGACGAGCTGCAGAGGCCACCATTCACGCGCCGTGGACAGATAGACGTATGCCTGGAACCAGGAATTCCACTGGAAGACGACGCTGTAAAGGAGGACGACCGTCGCGATGCTCATGCACTGAGGAAGGCAGATCTGGAACATGAGGCGGAAATGGCCCGCGCCGTCGAGTTCTGCGGCTTCCACCGTGGACTGCGGCACGCCGAGATAGGCGTTCATCATGAGGATCATGAAGTAGGCGTTCGTGCAGGTGGGGATGATGATCGCAAGCGGACTGTTGACAAAGCCCAAAGCGCGCATGACGATGTACGTCGGGATGAGGCCGCCGTTGAACATCATCGTGAACATGACGAACAAGATCATGATGCCGCGGTAACGGGTGCTGCGGCTTAAGACATAGCCCGCAAGCACGTTGAGGACAAAGCCGAGCAGCGTCGCGCCGACGACATAGATGATGGTATTGAGGTACCCGCGCAGGACGTTGTTGGAAGCAAAGACGTGCTCATAGCCCGCAAGCGTCCATTCCCCCACGGGGAACCAGATCATGCCCTCGGAATTGTAGAGGGTAAAGCCGTCCGAGAAGGAGGCGACGAGGGAGTACCAGAGCGGGATGACGCAGATGAACATCATGACGATAAGGAGCGCGTAGATGATGATATCCGCGATCCAGCCGAGCACGCTGTTCTTTTCGACCATGCCGCCGTTCCTGTATTTGGTTTTCACTTTTGCCATGATGATCCCTCCTTAGAAGAGCGAGGTCTTCGCCGCAACTTTCGTCAGCTTGTTGGAAAGGAGCAGGAGCGCCGTCGAGATGACGGACTGGAAGAGACCTGCCGCCGAAGAAAGCCCGTAGTTGTTCTGAACGACGCCCCAGCGGTAGGTAAACGTCGAAAGGCAGTCTGCCGTGTCGTAAATGCTCTCGTTGTAGAGAAGGAGCACCTTATCGAAGCCCGTCATGAAGACGGTGCCGACGGACATCGTGAACATCATGATGATGGTCGGGATGATGCTGGGGATGGTGATGTGCCAAAGCCGCTGCCATCTGCCCGCGCCGTCGAGAGCCGCCGCTTCGTGCAGGTCGGGGTTGATATTGGAGATCGCCGCAACATACACGATGGAGCCGTATCCCGCGCCCTGCCAGACGCCCGCAAGCGTATTGATCCACCAGAAGTACTTGGGATTGGTGAGCATGTCTTCACGGTTTGCCCCCATTGCCACGAAGAGGTCGGTGATGACGCCCGTATCGCTCATGAAGTCCTTGATGAGCGAGCAGACGACGACCGTCGCAACGAAGTAAGGCATATAGCTCACCGTCTGCGCCACCCTCTTGAAGCCTTTGAAGCGTACCTGCGAAAGCAGAAGGCCCAGAATGACGGGCGCAAGGAAGCCGATGGAAAGGTTCATCGCAGCCATCACGCAGGTATTGCGGAAGACTTTGGGGAAGGACTCGTTGGAGAAAAGATCGGCAAAGTTCTCCCACCCCACCCACTCGCTGCCGAAGATGCCGCGGCCGGGGCGGTAGTCTTCGAACGCCATGAGGATACCGAACATCGGCACATAGTTGAAGATGATAAAGAAGACTGCAATGGGAATGAAGAGAAGATAGATGGGATAGTCCTTCTTCATATCCTTGACCCATCTGCGGTGCCTGTCCTGCCGCCTTTGCCTGCGCTGTTCTTTGCGGGCAGCGACGGGGTCGGCGTTCTCTTCCGCCTCCACAGCAGCTACGTTTTCCACTGTCTGCATAATTCCCTCCTTATGAAGATATTTGAGCGAGACGGCGCGGGGACGAGCCCC
>URMI01000249.1 GCA_900548845.1 uncultured Clostridia bacterium
TTTTATCCTGTTTTCTCTTCTTACGGTCGTCTTTTATGCTGCCTCCTCGCTGGGGGATAAATTCATCTCGCAGAGGCTGGAATGCAGCGCGAAGGAATTTTCCTTTCTGGTTTCCGCGGCGACTGCCCTGTTCTTGGCGCTGTTTCTTCCCTTTCTCGGCCGGGAGTTCGCCTTTTCATGGCGCTCCGCTGTCATCCTGCTTATCCTCATCGCTTGCAAGATCGGCGAATTCTATACGAGCGCTTCTTTGCTTAAAACGGTCTCTGCCTATGAACTCAAAGCATGGCTGAGCATAAACGTCATTGTCTCCTATCTTGTGGACTTGGGGCGCGGGATGGAGAGCTTCTTTTGGAGTTTTATCCCATGTGCCGCCGTGCTTCTTCTCGGCGTCGGTATGATCGCGTTTTCCCACCAACAGGAGGGAACGGACAAGAAGAGCAAGGGCATTGTCTATCTCCTTCTGAGCCTTGGGTATATCGCTTCGAAGTTTTTGTACGGGCTTGCCATCAACGAGCTCGGTCTCACGAGCGAAGCTTCGCGCATCTCTACCCTACTTCTTGTGATAGTCGGCGTGGCGCTTTTGCAGCTCCCCTTTGTCCGCTTCCGGACGTTTTTCAAAAAGAAGGGGCTTGTATTGGGTGCGCTGACCCGCCTTCCCAATGCGGCGGGGCTTTGGACGGAAGCGATCGCGGCGCAGCAGAACCTGCTCCTCTACTCGCTCGTGCAGCCCATGCAGCTGTTTATCCTCTTTATTGCGGCGCTCATCAAAAGAGAACCGCTGACGAAAACAAAACTCATCGGCACCATCGTAGCGCTTACGGCGGTGACCATAATGACCATTCTGATCTACATCAACAGGGGGACGATATGATCCGTACATTTCAGACGCATTGCATCCGGAAACAGGAAGAACTCACCGAACGGCTTTGGACGTTCACTGCCCTTTCGGGCGATAACGCGGGAGAGAGCTTTCCCGTCCACACGCCGAGCGCGTGGGAAACTTACCCGGGGTTCGGGCTCTACCGCGGCGAAGGGCGGTATGAGACGACTTTTTCGGCGGGCGGGAACGTCCGCATCGAATGCAAGGGCGTGAGCCATACCGCCAAAGTGTATGTGGACGATATGCTCGTCGGCGAACATTACAACGCCTACACCCCCTTTTCGGCGGTCGTGCAAGGGCTCCCCCGCGGCGAGCATACGCTTGCCATCGTGGCGGACAACCGCTTTTCGGATAAAAGCGCGCTGCATGTGCCCAACGATTACATGTCTTACGGCGGCGTGACGCGGCCCGTTGCCGTCGAAGAAGTGGCGGATGTGTATTTGGAGGGCGTTCATGTGACGCCTTGCTTCGACGGAAAAACGTGGCGCGCCTTTGTCGACGCCGCCGTCGTCAATCTGGCGGAAGAAAGGCCCGTCGCGCTCCGCATTTCGATCGCGGGGAAGGAATGTGTTTTATCGCCGCAATGCCTTCCTGAGGGCGAGAGCGTGCTTCATGCTGAATTTGCGTTGGAAGACGTGCAAGTCTGGTCGCCCGAAACGCCCAAGCTGTACACCGTCAAGGCAGTTCTGAATGTCGGCGGGAAGGAAGTTGATGATCTCATCGACCGGTTCGGTTTCCGTGAGATTAAAATGGAGGGTAAACATATTTTACTCAACAAAGAGCCGCTCCGCATCCGCGGGCTGTGCCGTCATGAGGATCACCCCCACTTCGGCTGCGCCCTCCCCTATGAGGCGATGATGCATGATGTGCTCCTTCTCAAAGACCTCGGCGCCAACTCGTTGCGCACGG
The DNA here is from genome assembly GCA_900548845.1 of uncultured Clostridia bacterium. Taxonomy (GTDB): domain Bacteria; phylum Bacillota; class Clostridia; order Christensenellales; family Borkfalkiaceae; genus Gallimonas. Next base: position 1,790 of record URMI01000249.1, read on the forward strand.
TGCACTACCCCAACGACGAATTGTTTTTAGACCTTTGCGACGAGCTGGGCATCCTCGTGTGGGAGGAAAACCACGCGCGGGGCCTGAGCCTTGAACAGATGCAAAACCCCAACTTCGAGCCGCAGGCGGAACAGGTGACGCGGGAGATGGTGCTTTCGCACTACAACCACCCCTCCGTCTATATCTGGGGCATTCTCAACGAATGCGCAAGCGACAGCGAGTTCGGCAAAGAGTGCTACGAAAAGCAGTTTGCGATCATCCGCGCGCTCGATAAGACGCGCCCCTGCTCCTTTGCAAGCTGTAAATTCAAGACAGATATAAGTTTCGGGCTCCCCGACGTCGTTTCGTACAATATTTACCCCAAATGGTACCACGATACGCCCGTTGAGGCGTATCTGAACGACCCCTACACTTGGGTGCAGGAGGAGACGGAAGGCAGAGGAAAGCCCTTCCTCGTGACGGAGATCGGCGCGGGCGGCATCTACGGCTACCGCACCCCCTATGCGAGCAAATGGAGCGAGGAGTATCAGCAAAAGGCTCTTTTTGAACAACTCAGATCGGAAGAGCACACGTCTGAACTC
>URMI01000250.1 GCA_900548845.1 uncultured Clostridia bacterium
AAGAGCTCCCCCAATTTCTCCGTCCTCACTTCCGCAGAAAGGTTCCCGACAAAGCTCAAAACCAGCACAGCAACGGAAACGGGCATCACGACGGTAGAAAATAAATTCAAGATACCATCACTCAAAAAAACGACTGCAGGACGAAAGACTGCTGCCGACACCGTTCCCCCGCCTGCCGCCATGAGCGTGAGGAGGACGGGATAGACGAGCTGCATCTGCGTCTTCATCGCCTCCACGCAGGAAAAGACGGAGGAAAGCACCGAGATGAGGCAGGCGAGCACCGCAGCCCCCACCGCGAGATAGGCGACAAATCCGATTATGCCTGACATAGTACTATGCAAAAAGCCGCTTTTCGCAGAATTGAGGATGCCGCAGAGCAGGCTCGCAGCCAAAATGACGGCAAACACGGGAAAAAGCAGAGTAAGCTCTTCCAAAAAAGTGTGCAAAACGGCATTGCCGAGAGAACTATAATCGAGGGAAAGATCGCCATCAATGAGCCCTTTCAGCTTATCTTTGAGCGAGATCCCGTGAAATTCGGTAAGCGTATCGAGGTATTCCTGCAAGTCTTTTAGGTCAAGTTCATTCAACAAATCGGATATGTTTTGTTGAAGTTCCTCTTCTGCTACCGATCCGAGGTCCTCTGTTTCCGCGGCGCGTGCAACAATGCTCCTCTCCCCCGCCGCGACCAGCACGCATATCAATATCAAAATAAACAGCGCGATCTTTTTCATATCATATAAGTCCGATGAGCGTTCCCACGAGGGAAAGCACGCTCTCCAAGATGGGGATGGCGAGGACGAGGACGACGATCTTTCCCGCAAAAATCAGCTTGTCCGCGACGGAATTCTGCCCGAAATCGCTCAAGATCCCCGCGCTGAATTCGACGAGATAGCCGATGCCGATCATCTTCAGAAGCGACTTGATGAGGGCGGCGTCGATGCCTGTCCCCTCTGCAATGGAGCCGAAGATGGAGAGACTGTCTTTGACGAGGTCGAGGATGAGAAGCAAGAGGATGATGCACCCTGCCACCGTGACCGCAAAGGAAAGCTCGGGGCGGGTCGATTTGAGTAAAAGTGCGGTGACCGCCGTCACAAAGGCGATGCCGATGAGCTGAAAGAGCTGCATTTAACTCACCCCGAAGATCTCTCGTATGGCGGAAAACAGATCGCCGATCATGGTGACCGCGACGGTGAGCACGATGACGAGCCCCACGATGGAGACGACCGTCGCAATGTCGTCGCGGTCGGACTTTTTGAGTACCTGACAGACGACGGTGATGACGATCCCGATCGCCGCCAGCTTGAAGATGACGGAAATATCCATACTTCCACTCCGTTCAAAGGATGAGCACGACGAGCGCAAGCCCTGCAAGCAGCCCGAGTTTGAGGTAGAGTTCGCCCCGCGCCTTGGCTTCGCGCGCCGACTCCTCCCGCAACGCGTTCAGACGCGCCGCCTGCGCCGAGAAGAACGCCGACTGCGTGCGGGCATCCCCCCTTCCGAGCTGCTGAAAATACCGCTGCGCCTCCGCCCGCTCCTCTTTTGTGAGGAAGGGAAAGGGAAATGACGCTTCCCTCTTCTCGCGGAATTCGCCGAGCGCTTTTTCAAACTCTCCCTCGTAAGGTATCTCCCGCAGAAATGCACTCAGCCGGCGGCGCTCATAGCTGAGTTCGGCAAGATAGCGTTCGTTGAAGCGGGCGAATTCCGAAAAGAACAGCTTGCGGGCGCGGTATTTTCCCGCGAGAAAGTGCCCGAGCGCCGTCGAAAACGCCACCGTGAGCACCGCGACCACAATTTTAAGCCAGAACATTGCCGTCTTCCCCGAGGACCTGCCCGATCCCGCCAACGCCTTTTAAGATGACATAGCGGGCAAACAGCTTTTGCGGAACATCCTCAAACCGCGTGAGATGGGCGGACGCAAACACGCTGACACCGCCCGCGATCGCCCTTGCGACCGCGCCGTAGTCTTCGGGCAAGAGCTCGTCCGTGACGATGAGATCGGGCCGCATGGCGCGGATGCCCGCGGTGAACGCCGTTGCTTTATCGGCAAAGCGGATAATATCGCTCGTCGGGCCTGTCTCCCCCGCCGAGAGCTCTCCCCTTTCGTCGCTCACGAGGACGTTTGCCCTCGTCCGCTCGCTCACGAGGCGGGCGAGGTCGCGCAAGAGCGTCGTCTTGCCCCATCCGGGCGGCGAGAGCAGGAGAAGCGAACACAAGCCTCCCGCAAGGCAGCGGCGGTAGATCTCTTCTGCGCAGTCTCTGACCGCATGCGGCACGCGGATGCAGAGGGAGGTGACGCCGTTCACCGAGAGCACTCTTCCCCCCTCGAAGACGAACGTCCCCGCAATGCCGACGCGCTCCCCCTC
>URMI01000251.1 GCA_900548845.1 uncultured Clostridia bacterium
GTACTCCGCGTCGTAGACGGTGAAGCACACATATTCGGGGTGCAGAAAGCCCGTCTTGCGCTCGAACGCGGTGCCCTTGGGCACGACGAAGGGATCCTGCGAGAAGGCGCGGGTGATTTCGCGCGCACGGTCGGGGCGGAAGTTGAAGAAGATGATGGAATCGCCCTCTTCGACGAGCGCCACGGGCTTGCCGTTCTCCACGATGTTGGTGGGAAGGACGAACTCGTCCGTCACGCCGCCCGCGTAGGAAGCGCGGAGCGCCTCCGCCGCGTTTTCGGCGTGGATGCCCGTGCCGACGGTGAGCATATCGTAAGCCTTTTCGATGCGGTCCCAATTGTTGTCGCGGTCCATTGCGTAGTATCTGCCGCAGACGGACGCGATCTTGCCGTAGCCGAGCTTGTCCATCTCAGCCTGCAGCTCTTCCGCAAAGCCTGCGCCCGAGGTGGGGGAGACGTCTCTGCCGTCCATGAAGCAGTGGACGAAGGTCTGCGGCACGCCGCGGCGCTTTGCCATCTCGAGGAGGGCAAAGAGATGGGTGATGTGGCTGTGCACGCCGCCGTCGGAGAGGAGCCCCCAAAGATGCAGCTGCTTGTTGTTATGTTTGGCGCTGTCCATCGCCTTGATGAGGGCGGGGTTTTCGAAGAATTCGCCGTCCTCGATCTCTTTCGTGATCTTGGTGAGGTCCTGATAGACGATGCGGCCCGCGCCCATGTTGAGGTGGCCGACTTCGGAGTTGCCCATCTGGCCGTCGGGCAGGCCGACGGAACGGCCGCTCGCGCCGAGCGTCGCGGAGGGGTATTCCTTCTGAAGGGCATGGACGTTGAGGCTGCCGTCCATCGCGATGGCGTTGCCGTTCGCGTCGGGATTGAGCCCGTAGCCGTCCATGATGATGATCGCGTAAGGAGTCTTTTTCATGTCAGTTCTCCTTGTCGAAGTGGACGATGGCGGAAAAGTCGGGGGCTTTCAGGGATGCGCCGCCGATGAGGCCGCCGTCGATCTCGGGCATCGCCATGAGGGAAGCGGCATTGCCCGCGTTCATGGAGCCGCCGTACTGGATGCGCACCTTCTCGGCGCACTTGGGGCAGAAGACGGAAGCGACCTTCCTGCGGATGTAGCCGATCGTCTCGTTCGCCTGTTCTGCGGTCGCCGTCCTGCCCGTGCCGATCGCCCAGACGGGCTCGTAGGCGATGACGATCTTGGAGATGTCGTCGATGCCCTTCATGCCTTCCTCGATCTGACGGTCGAGGACTGCTTCCGTCTTGCCGCTTTCGCGCTCTTCGAGCGTTTCGCCGATGCAGACGATGGGGATAAGCCCTGCGGCAAGCGCCGCGAGCGTGCGCTTGTTGACGGTCTCGTCCGTCTCGCCGAAGTACTGGCGGCGTTCGCTGTGGCCGATGATGACGTATGCAACGCCGTACTCTTTGAGCATGTCGGCGGAAATTTCGCCCGTGTATGCGCCCTTGGGGGCGAAGTGGACGTTCTGCGCGCCGAGCGCGATGTTGCTGCCCTTGAGGGCTTCTGCGGCGGCGGGGATGTCGATGGCGGGAACGCACACGACGACGTCGCAGTTCGCGTCCGAAACGAGGGGCTTGAGTGCCTCGATGAGGGCGACGCCCTCCTTGGCGGTGTTGTTCATTTTCCAGTTGCCTGCAATGATGGGTCTGCGCATTATAATACTCCTTCAAAAAATGATTTCCGTAAAAAATCTGCGGGGCGAGGGCGCCCCGCAGAGAAGTTGGTCCGGTTACTGCTTGTCGTTGAGGCAGGCGATGCCGGGGAGGACCTTGCCTTCGAACAGCTCGAGGGAAGCGCCGCCGCCCGTGGAGATGTGCGTGATCTTATCGGCAAAGCCGAGCTGTGCGCACGCCGCTGCGGAGTCGCCGCCGCCGACGATGGTCGTCGCGCCCTTGGCGTCTGCAAGCGCCTGCGCGACCGCGATGGTGCCGGCTGCAAGGGTGGGGTTCTCGAACACGCCCATGGGGCCGTTCCAGATGACCGTCTTGGCGCTCTTGACCTTCTCTGCGAAGAGTTCGCGCGTCTTGGTGCCGATGTCGAGGCCCATCATGTCTGCAGGGATCTCCATCGAAGGGACGACCTTGGTCTCGACGGGAGCGTCGATGGGATCGGGGAAGTCCTTGACGATGACGGTATCGACGGGAAGGAGGAGCTCCTTGCCCATGTCCTTCGCCTTCTTGATCATGTCGCGGCAGTAGTCGAGCTTTTCGTCGTCGACAAGGGAGGTGCCGACCGAGCCGCCCTGCGCCTTCAAGAAGGTGTATGCCATGCCGCCGCCGATGATGAGCGTATCGCACTTTTCAAGCAGGTTGTTGAT
>URMI01000252.1 GCA_900548845.1 uncultured Clostridia bacterium
CGCGGTTTTTTATTTGATCTCTTCCTTTTTGAACTGCCGCGTCATGTTGCGTTTCGCATAGACGACCCGCGCCACCGTGGCGAGTTTTGCGCGCTCGTCCACGCGGTAAAAGAGCAGATAATTTTCGATGGGTACCTTGCGGTATTCGTATTTCAACGGTTTGACGGGCAGATAAACGGGGTGAGCGTAAGGGAATTCGCCCAGCTTTTCCGCCTCGCCGAAAAGACGCTCTGCAAGCAGCTGTGCCGCCTGCGGGTTCAGAAGTTCATCCGTTATGTAGCGTACTGCCTCTGCAATGTCGTTTAGGGCAGACTGTAACAGCTCGACGCGGTAATTATCCACGGAGCATCTCCCCGAGTTTTTCTCTCGCTTCGGAAAGCGTATAGCGCTTTTGTTCGCTCTCGCTGCGTTCCGTCTCGGCAAGCTTTAAGTAGATCTCGCTGTCGAGCCGCAGCTCGTCATAACATTCCATGCTCAGAACGACCATATCCCCGAAGCCGTTCTTGGTCAGGAACACGGGCTGCTGCGTCTCGTGCACGGTGCGCGAAATATCGGCAAAATTGTTTCTGAGGTCGGATACCGGCCGTATCATCCGGTGCGTCTGTTTCATGGGTCACCTCCTGTCGATTTGTATTTTAGCACAATTATGCTAATTTGTCAAGGGGGATTCCTCACATCATTTGTTTTGCGAAGCGAAAGAAATTCGTGAACGAAAAATATCTTCCGCGAGCAGGCGCCTGCTTCTAAAATTGCTTCCGCGAGGAGGGTTCCCCTCCGCTGCGGGACACAATTTGTCTCATGCTTGAGGCTTACTGTTCTTAAAATGACATGTAAGCGCGTGGGCGATAGCGCAATTTAGATGTCATCCGTTCGTTCCTCACGGCATTTGTTTTGCGGAGCAAAAGAAATGCGTGAACTTTTTTCGTATGCGATCCGTTCCGTGCCGTCGTCGACGGTGACTGTGCCGCACGGCACAAAGCCAAGTTTTTCGAGCGCCCCGCGCATGGGTGCGTTGTCGCGGTGGGTGTCGATGCGAAGATCGTCCGCGCGCGCCGTGCAGAATTCGACGACGCGCCGCATAAAGCCGCCCTTCCCCGCGGAAGCCACGCGGTGGATGACGCCGTACTGCGCACTGTCCGTCAGCCATGTGCCGTCGATGGCGCGGTAGGAGGGCTCTTCGCCCACGAAAAAGACGAAGGCGCCCAAAAGCTCGTCTCCGTCCTTGATAAGATGCATCCGCGCCTTTTCGATATCTTCCAATAGGAGGGCGCTGGGAGGGTACTGTCCGCCCCACTGCCCGCCGTTGCCGTGCTCCCGCATGAACGCCCGCGCCTGTGCATACAGCGCTTCCAGGCGTTCCAAGTCTTCCTCTTTCGCCAGAACAACTTCCATAGCCGCTATTGTACGCGCTTTCGCGGGATAAGTCAAGCGCGGCGGCGGGTTCTTCGGCACATTCGTCGCGGCGGCGTATTTCCTCGGCGTTCCCCGATCACGGGCGCACCGAGCGCGGCTCGAATCCGAGGCTGATGAGGATGGCGTTGTCGACGCGCGACATGGTGGCGGGCGGCAGCTCGCCGATGCGCGACATCAGCCGCTTCTTGTCGATGGTGCGGATCTGTTCGAGCAGGATGACGGAGTCCTTCTGAAGCCCGAAGGCGTGGGGGAGCTCGATGTGCGTCGGCAGCCGCGCCTTGTGGATGCGGCTCGTGACGGCGGCGGCGATGACGGTGGGGGAGTAGCGGTTGCCCGTGTCGTTCTGCACGACGAGCACGGGCCGCACGCCCCCCTGTTCGCTGCCCACCACGGGCGAAAGATCGGCATAGTAAAGTTCACCGCGTTTTACGTTCATCATGGCGTCCCTCTTTTGCGTCGGACTTCTTGCTATCATTGTATGTAGCGCGCTTGGCTCTTGGTCCGCCGCCAAAGGATGATTGCCCGCCGCCGCCCAAATTATACGGGGAAGCGCGATTTTTCCTTGTCCCCGCGTGACAGAACGCTTTCTCCGTGTTATAATATAGGGCATGGAACAACATGAAAAGAGTGCCGCAAGGGCAAAACGGGGAACGCTTGTAAGCGTCGTCGGCATGGGGCTCAACCTGCTCCTTGCGGGCGCGAAGATCGCCGCGGGGCTTTTGTTCGGGCTCGTCTCCGTGCTCGCGGACGGCATCAACAATTTAAGCGACTGCGGCAGCAGCGCGGTATCCCTCGTCTCCTTCCGCATCGCGGCAAAGCCCGCCGACAAGGAGCACCCCTTCGGCCATCAGCGGGCGGAGTACGTCGCATCCATGATCATCGGCTGCATCATTTTGG
>URMI01000253.1 GCA_900548845.1 uncultured Clostridia bacterium
TGTCGGGCTCGAGGTTCTCACGGGCGTGATCTCCGCCATTCTTTTGAGCTTGGTCGGCGTTGAGAAGACGCTTGAAAGAAAGCAGCAAATCATCCGCGCACGTCAGCGTGCGGCAGTGGAAGCAAGCGGCGAAGTGTGGGTCGAGCCCGAAGTGCGCGCCGCCGAGGAACAAAAGCGGCAGGACGCCGAAGCGGAAGAATCCTACTGCAAAGAGCTCAAAGAGCGTTGCGAGAGAAAGCACCTGAATTACGAAGCAGAGCTTGCAAAGCACGTTGAAGCTGTCCGCAAGAAGGAAGAAAAGCAGGCCGAAAAGGAACGGCTTTCCAAGATCAAGGCGGAAGAGAAGGCAAAGAGAGCCGCCGAAAAGCAGGTGCAGAAACTTGCAAAGCTCACGCCCGAACAGAAGCAAAAGCGGGATGCCCGCCGCCTCGCCCAAGAAAAGAAGGACGAAGCCCGCTGGCAGGCAGAAAAAGCAAAGGGTGAAGCGTACTACGAAAAGATGCAGAAGGCTTTGGCCGCCGCAGAGGCGAAGTGATGGAAAAGCAATTTCGTTCCAAGGGCCGAAACCCCGTTCTGCCGCCCGATATCCGTATCCCCGACGGCGAAGCGCACGTCTTTCATGATAAGCTCTATGTGTACGGCAGCTTTGATGTGAGCGCGAAAGAGTACTGCAGCGAGGAATACCACGTCGCCTCGACTTCGGATATGCTCACCTGGGAGGTGGGGGAAAAGTCGCTCGACGGCAAAGACATCCCCTGGCCCGACGATAAGAAAAAGAAGAAGTATTACGTCGTCGATATGGGGCTCAAAGACCCGACGCCCGTCTACCGCGAGATCTTGAAGGGCATGCACATCCCGCTCGGGCTCATGCCCAAGGGCATCCGCCCGCAGAACATCGATTTCGCCGCATTTGTGCCCAACAAACACCTTCTCTTCGCGCCCGATTGCTGCGAAAAAAACGGGAAATACTATCTTTATTTCTGCATGAGCGATTATACCGAAGGCGTGGCGGTCTCCGAAAAACCCGAAGGTCCTTTCCGCGATCCCGTGCGCCTTCCGTGCGGAGGCATCGATCCCGCAGTCTTTGTCGACGACGACGGTAAAGTCTACTACTATTGGGGTCAGTTCCGCGCGAACGGCGTCCGCCTCAACGACGATATGATCTCCTTCGATGAAAGCAGCGTCGTCGAGCGCATCGTCACCGAAGAGGAGCACGGCTTCCATGAAGGCAGTTCCATGCGAAAGCGGAACGGCATTTACTACTATGTCTATCCCTGCATCTTCCGCAAGGGGAGGCCGACCTGTCTTGCCTATGCAACGAGTAAAAGCCCCTTGGGACCGTTCACTTACCGCGGCATCATCATCGATAACGCGAAGTGCGACCCCGAAAGCTGGAACATCCACGGCAGCATCGAAGAATTCCACGGACAGTGGTATGTCTTCTATCACCGCTCGTCGGGCAACTGCCGCGCCAACCGCAGGCTGTGCGTCGAAAAGATCTGTTTCAACGACGACGGCACCATCGACGAAGTCAAGATGACCTCTCAGGGCGCGGGCGAGCCGTTCGCGCTCGGCGAGGCCATCGAAGGCTGGCGTGCCTGTGAAACGGAAGGGGGAGCTTATATCGACGGCACCGATCTTATCATGAAGAAAGGGAGCCGTGCCGTCATCCGCTATTGTGACTTTGAAAATACTCCCGTCCGCATGGAAGCAGACTTCGAGGGCGAGGGCGCGCTCACGGCTCAGGCAAACGGAAAGCCGCTTGATAAAGCAGATCAAGGGATCAATGAGATCGTACTCACCTCTTCTGGCGATCTGAGAGTGCATTCCGTTCGCTTTCTTTCAGAGGAAAACTGATGGCTTATCCGAAAGAGTTTTTATGGGGCGTTTCGACGGCTGCCGCCCAGGTCGAGGGCGGCGCGGCGGAAGACGGCAGGAGCCCGAGTATCTGGGATGCGTTCGCCGCCGAGAAAAAGGTCATGAACGCCGGGTATTTCCCGACGGCGTGCGACAGCTATCACCGGTTCTTTTCACGCGACCTTGCAAATCTCAAAGCGCTCGGCGTGAACAGTTACCGCATGTCTCTTTCCTGGTCGCGCGTCCTGCCCGAAGGCACGGGAAAACTCAACGAAAAGGGCGTCGACTACTATAAGCGCGTCTTTGAAGCTCTGCTGGAAGCGGGCATTCAGCCAAACGTCACGCTCTATCATTGGGATCTTCCCGAGTGCCTCGAAGAGAAGGGCGGCTGGGCAAACCGCGGCTGCATCGAATGGTTCGGCGAGTAAGATCGGAAGAGCA
>URMI01000254.1 GCA_900548845.1 uncultured Clostridia bacterium
ATCTTGGCTGCCTCGTAGCCTTCCTGCGTCATGTAAAACTGATCTGCCATGATAAAACCTCGCTGCGCCGTAAGGCGCTATTTTTATTCTCTCTTTCCGCCGCCCGCGGGCCGCGGCATTGACAATGAAAGACGACCGTGATCTCCCTTCGGAAACCACGGTTTTCTCTCCACTGCGCATTATTATATGCGATTTTGAGGCAAATGTCAACTCGCTTGCCCGCTATCGCGCCATTTTTCTTTTGACGAAGCGCTCGATGCGGCGCATCGCCTCTTCAAGCTCCGCCATGCCCGTCGCGTACGAGCAGCGGATATGGTCTTCGCCGCACGAACCGAAGGCGTTCCCGGGCACCACCGCGACGTGCTCTTCCTCGAGCAGCCCGTCTGCGAACTGCTCGCCCGTCAGCCCCGTCGCTTTCACCGAGGGGAAGATATAGAACGCCCCGCGCGGCTCAAAGCAGGTGAGGCCGAGATCGTTCATCGCCTTCACGAGGAAGCGGCGGCGCTTATCGTACTCCGAACGCATCTTCTCCACCGAAGAAAAGCCGTCCTCGAAGCCCCCCGAAAGGGCGGCAACGGCGGCGTGCTGCGAAACGCGCGGCGCGCACAGGATGGTGTATTGGTGTATTTTCAACATGGCGGCGTCGATCTCGGGCGGGGCGCAGGTGAAGCCCACGCGCCAGCCCGTCATGGCGAACGCCTTGCTGAACCCGCCGAGGAGCACGGTGCGCTCCTTCATCCCGGGGAGCGCGGCAACAGACGTGTGCCTGCCGCCGTAGGTGAGCTCGGCGTAAATTTCGTCGGAGATGACGAGAAGATCGTGCTTTTCGACGAACGGGATGACGGCTTCGAGCTGCTCCTTCGTCATGATGCCGCCCGTGGGGTTGTTGGGATAGGCGAAGATGACCGCCTTGGTGCGGGGGGAGACCGCCTCTTCGAGCGCTTCGGGCGTAAAGATAAAGCCGTTCTCCGCACTGCACCGGACGGAGACGGGCGTGCCGCCGCACAGCTCCACGATGGGCGCGTAAGAAACGTAGGCAGGGTCGGGGATCAGGATCTCATCGCCGATGTCGCACACCGCGCGGAGGGCAAGATCGATGCCCTCGCTCGCCCCCACCGTGACGATGACGTGCTCGGGGGAATATTCCACCGAAAAGCGCTCTTTCAGATACCGCGCGATGAGGGTGCGCAGCTCGACAAGGCCGCGGTTGCCCGTGTACTGCGTGAAGCCGCGCTGCAGCGAGCGGATGCCCGCCGAACGCACCTCCCACGGGGTGACGAAGTCGGGCTCGCCGACGCCGAGGGAGATGGCGTCGGGCATGTGCTCGACGATGTCGAAATATTTGCGGATGCCGCTGGGCTTCAACGCCTTGGAGCGGGAATTGAGAAAGTCCCTCATGGCTGGATGGAGAGCCTGCCGCGCGGCTGTTTCTTCGTCATGGCTCCCTCGATCTTGTACTTTTTGAGGATGAAGTGCGTCGCTGTGGAGATGACGCAGTCGAAGGTGGAGATGCACTCGGAAATAAAGCGCGAAACGCCCTTGATGGACTTGGACTCCACGATGACGAGGAAGTCGTAAGCGCCGCTCATAAGGTACAGCGTCTTGACTTCGTCGTGCTGGGCGATCTCTTCGGCGATGCCGTCAAAGCCCGAACCGCTCTGCGGGGTGACTTTGACTTCGATGAGCGCTTCCACGCACTCGTCCTCTTCCTCGTCGAGGTTGACGAGCGCCGCGTACTTGACGATGGTGCCGCGCTGCTCCATCGCACGAATGGCGCTTTCCACCTTTTCCTTCTCTTCCCCGACCATCACGGCAACTTTCTCCGCGGGGCAGCGGCAGTCCGCCGTCAAAACGTCGAGGATCTCGCGTTCCAGCTTGTTCATAGCTTCCTCCCTTACGCTTTTATTTTCTCATTATAGAGAAATCGGAAGAAAAAGTCAAACACATTTGCTTTTTTGCAAAAAATCGGCTATAATGGCAGTATGTTTCGCATCTGGGGAAAGGTCTATCAAGGCGACCACATCGAAAAACAGACGGTGTACGCGCGGGAAGAGCGCTTCACCTATTCGGAATTTTTCCGCTATCTTGCCGACATCTGCGACGAGCTGGACGTGCCGACGCCCGTCCTTTTGAAGCCGCACCTTTTCCAATACGCCAAATTCAATCACGTCGTCTTCCGCCCCGCCGATTTCATGGAGGAAGTCCCCTTCACCAAACTCGTGCTGGAAAATATTTTGTAAGCCTGTCATAACACGCCGCGCGCCGTCCGCAAAATG
>URMI01000255.1 GCA_900548845.1 uncultured Clostridia bacterium
CATGATGAAGCCCATGAACACGCTGTAAAAGACCGCCATCACGGTGTTGGGGTCCATCTCGCGCGCGTTGGGCACCGAATAGGTGTTGGTGAGCGATTCGAAGTCGGAGATCACCGCATTGTTTTTGCAGAGAGTGGGCACTTCCTCGTCTTCCGCGGGCTCGGAAAATTCGAGATACACCGTCCCCGCCGAGGAAAGTTCGCGCCGCACGAGCTCTTCCGCGTCTTCGGGCACGAACGCTTCCAAAAGGAAGGTACGCTCGGTGCCGCGCAGCTTTTCGTCAAGGGCCGCCTTTTCCGCCTCGTAACCGACGTAATCGCAGTAAATTTTGAGGGCGCGCGTCTCGCTGCCGAGCTCTGCCGTCTCCTGTTCGAGAGAATCGAGCTCGTTTGCAAGCTCCCCGCACTCCCCTTTCAGGCGGGCATAGAGCGCGCTCCCCGTCTCTTCGCCCTCAAAGGGGCAGGGGGCAAACCCGGTGCCTGAAAGCAGCGTCTCCCCCTCCTCTGCACACGACTTGTGAAAGACGAGAAGGACGAGCACTTCGTCGTCCTCTTTTGCAAGCTCCTTCCCCTCCGCAAGGGCGGGAAGGTTTTCGCGGATATTCTCCCATGCGTTGAAGGGCAGCGTGCCGAGGAAGACGCGCGTATGCGCCGTGCCGCGGTAAGAGCTGAGCGGCTCTTCGACCGTCCGATAGACGGCTGCCGTATGCAGGGTGCGCTCCGTCTTCTGAAGAAGGGCGCGCTTTTCCGCCTTTTGGTCGGTGAGGGCGTTGACGCGCGCGATGAGCCCGTCCATGCGCGCGCGGTCGTTTGCCGCCGCCATGAACTCCTCGTAGCTCACCTCGAAGCCGTCCTTTTCGGGGCGCGCCGTCCCCTTATGCTCCTTCCCGTACGCGTTGACCGCCTGCGTGAGACGCTCCAGCGCGTCCTCCAAAGAGGCGTGATAGGCGGAAAGGGTGCCGTCTGCGGGCGGGAGAGGGGCAGAATGCTCCTCCTCGCGGTGCAGTTTGACCTCGACGGCGCCCGTGCGCTGCAGGGCGTTGAGCACGGCGTCCTTTTCGTACGCCATGCCGACGAGGTTGAGTTTTTTCATCTTAGCGATCACTTAAGATCCTCCCCGCGATCCTGCCGACGGCGGCGTCGGTGTTTTCGAGCAGCCTGCCCGTCTCCGCTTCCGCCTCCCTGCGGGCGGCGGCAACGGCGGCATCGTATTCGGCGGACGCCTCCGCCCCCGCGCGCTTTGTCTGTTCGTCGCGATAGGCTTTGAGCTCCTCTTCCGTCCGTTCGGAAAGGGCGCGCGCCTCGCGTTCGGCGTCGGCGACGAGCTCCTGCGCTCTTTTTTGCGCTTCGGCTTTGATGCGCGCGGCCTCTTCTTCCGCCGCCGCGATATCTTTGATGATCTCTTCCATAAGCTTCTCCGCCGCGCCCTCGGGCATGGCTTCGCCCAAAGGACATTTTTTCTTATCTTGTCTATTATATCACGGCTTTATGACATATGTCAACAAATTGACGGGAATTGCCCTTCGCGGAAAAATGCCCGTCCGCCCATGAGAAGGCGCCGAAAATAGGCGCCGCGGCATGCAAAAAGGCTCCCCCGAGGAAGGAGAGCCTTGCTTTTTTTGTTATTTCCGCTGCAGCAGCACGAGCGTTTCCACCCACTTGGTCTGGGGGAACATGTCGAAGGGCTGGACGGAGACGATCTCGAACGGCCCCTTGGCTTCGCCCTGCGTGCGCAGGAGCTCGCCGTTTTCCGACTCCGTCAAAGAGCCCGTGAGGATACCGAGATCGCGCGCCAGCGTGGCGGGATTGCAGGAGATCATGACGAGCCTTTTTGCGCCGCTTGCAAGGAGAGCTTTCAGAACGCTCCGCTCCACGCCCGCACGCGGCGGGTCGAGCACGACGAGGGCGTCCTGTTCCCGTTCGAGGAGGGGCGGCAGCACGTCCTCCACCTTCCCGAGGAGGTTATGCATATTTTCAAGCCCGTTGCGCTCTTTTAAGCGGTCCGCCATCCTATGCGCCTCTTCGACGATCTCGATGCCGTACGCCTGTTTGCACTTCTTTGCGAACATCGCCGTCATGAGCCCGCCGCCCGCATAGCAGTCGATGACCGTCTCGTTTTCCCCCGCGAAGGCGACGGCGCGCGAATACAGTTTGCCCCGAACGCCCTCGTTGACCTGCAAAAAGGTATTGGCGCCCGCTTCGTAGGTGATGCCGCCCTCCGTGCGCTCGTAGACGCCGGGACCCTTCAGAAGCTCGAAGGTTTCGCCGAAGAC
>URMI01000256.1 GCA_900548845.1 uncultured Clostridia bacterium
GCCCGCGGCAAAATGCCGCGGGCGGCGCCCGTTCAAAATTTTTTAAGCTTCCAGCTCTTTGAGCTGCGCTTCGATCTTTTCCTTCATGTCGATGAACTTCTCAAGCTTTGCCCGCTCGTCGTCGACGAGCTTTTTGGGCGCTTTGGAGATGAACCCCTGGTTGGCGAGCTTGCCGTTCGCGCGGGCGATCTCCCCCGTCACGCGTTCGAGCTCCTTTTCAAGGCGCTTCTTCTCCTCTTCGAGGTCGACGAGCTCCCCGAGCGGGATGAACACCTGCCCGAGATCGCACACCTGCGAGACGGCCTTGTTCCCCGCCGCCGCGCCGCTTTCGGCGGTCTCCACGGCGCTCGCGCCCGCAAGGCGCAGGATGGACTGGCGGTTGAGCGAGACGAGCCGCTTACAGTCGGTCACGAGATAGATATGCACTTTGCGCGAAGGCGGGCAGTTGACCGCCACCTTCATCGCGCGCACCGTCTTGATGAGCCCGATGACGCCCTCGAACGCCTTCGCCTCCTTCTTGTAGGCGAGCTTTCCCACATAGCGCGGGAACTCCGCCGAGATGATGCGGCCGTGCTCCCCGGGAAGATAGCCGTAGATCTCCTCCGTGACGAAGGGGATGAAGGGATGCAGCAGGCGCAGCGCGTTGTCGAGCACATACAGGAGCACCGAGAGCGCCCCCTTCCGCTTTTCGGCGTCGTCGCCGTAGAGGGCGGGCTTTGAAAGCTCGATGTACCAGTCGCAGAAGTCGTTCCAGACGAAGTCGCTCAGCTTGTCCGCCGCGATGCCGAGGTCGTACTTCTGCAAAGAGACGGTCACTTCGCGCACCGTCGCCATGAGGCGGGAGATGATCCAGCGGTCGGCGGGCTGCAATTTCACGGAGGCAAGCGGCGGCACCTCCTCGTCCTTGACGTTCATAAGGACGAAGCGCGCGGCGTTCCACACCTTGTTGATGAAGTTGCGCGAAGCCTCCACCTTGGCTTCCGTGAAGCGCGTGTCGTTGCCGGGCGCAACGCCGGTGAGGAGCGAGAGGCGCAGAGAGTCCGCGCCGTACTTGTCGATAACTTCGAGCGGGTCGATGCCGTTGCCCAGAGACTTGCTCATCTTGCGGCCCTGCTCGTCGCGCACGAGCCCGTGGATGAGCACGTCGTGGAAGGGAACTTTGCCCGTCTGCTCGATGCCCGAGAACATCATGCGCATCACCCAGAACGGGATGATGTCGTAGCCCGTCACGAGCACGTCGGTGGGATAGAAATATTCAAATTCGGGGGTCTTGTCCGGCCAGCCCAGCGTCGAGAAGGGCCAGAGCGCCGAAGAGAACCAGGTATCGAGCACATCCTCGTCCTGCGTGAGGTGCGCGCCGCCGCACTTGGGGCAGACAGAGGGCGTCTCGCGGGAGCAGATGACTTCGCCGCAGTCGCCGCAGTACCACACGGGGATGCGGTGCCCCCACCACAGCTGACGGGAGATGCACCAGTCGCGGATGTTTTCCAGCCAATTATAATAGATCTTCGCGAAGCGGTCGGGCACGAACTTCGTCTTGTTCTTCATCACGGCGTCGATGGCGGGCTTGGCAAGGGGCGCCATCTTGACGAACCACTGCTTGGAGACGATGGGCTCCACCGTCGAATGGCAGCGGTAGCAATGCCCCACGTTGTGGGCGTGCGGCTCCACCTTGACAAGGAGACCGAGCCGTTCCATATCGGAAACGATGCGCTTTCTCGCCTCATAGCGGTCGAGCCCCGCATATTCGCCCGCGAGCTCGTTCATCGTGCCGTCGTCGTTCATCACGCGGATGACGGGCAAGTTATGACGGAGCCCCACTTCGAAGTCGTTGGGGTCGTGCGCGGGGGTGATCTTCACCGCGCCCGTGCCGAATTCGGGGTCGACGTACTCGTCCTCCACGAGGGGGATCTTCCTCCCCACGAGGGGCAGGGTGAGCGTCTTGCCGACGAGGGAAGAATAGCGCGCGTCGCCGGGATGCACCGCAACGGCGGTATCGCCCAGCATGGTCTCGGGGCGGGTGGTCGCGATGGTGATAAACTCGTCCGTGCCGTCCACGGGGTATCTGAAATGCCAGAAGAAGCCCGCGTCCTCGCTGTACTCGACTTCGGCGTCCGAAAGCGCTGTCTTGCAGTCGGGACACCAGTTGATGATGCGGCTGCCGCGGTAGATGAGCCCCTTGTCATACAGGCGGAAGAAGGCTTCCCTCACGGCCTTCGAGCAGCGCTCGTCCATCGTGAAGGCGAGGCGGGACCAGTCGCAGGAAGAG
>URMI01000257.1 GCA_900548845.1 uncultured Clostridia bacterium
GACTGTGGAAAATCAGTTCATTACGAAGTATCTTCCGCAGGCGGACGGCGACGCCGTGAAGGCTTATCTTTACGGGCTGTATCTTTGCGGCTGCAAGGACGAATTCGACGGGAAAGCCATGGCAAAGCTCTTAAAAATGGACTATTCCCGCCTTCAGGAGATCTTCGGATTCTGGGAGGAGTGCGATCTTGTGCGCGTCCTTTCCAAAGATCCCCTCTTTGTAGAGTATCTGCCCGTGAGTTCGCTCATCGGAAAACCCAAGCCCATCCGTGCGGAAAAATATTCGGAATTCAACCGCGAACTTCTGAAACAGCTCCAGAAAGCAGGCAAGGACTTTAAGCCCTACGAACATCAGCGCATTCTGGAGTTCCTCGAAAATTACCCCATGGAGCAGCAGGCGTTTTTGCTCGTTTCAGAATACTGCATGAAAAAGGACGGAGAAAAGCTCTCCTCGCAGCACATCCTCAACAAGGCAAAAAAGCTGTGCGAGGAACACAAATACACCTATGAACAGGTGGAGCGCGAATTTTCCGACTTCAACGAGCATGAACGCGAGCTTTCCAGGCTGTATCGCCTGCTCGGCATCTACAAAAAGCCGCAGGAGAGCGATTATGTGTATTTGACGAGGTGGCGCGACGCGGGTCTGGATGCGGGAGCCGCAGAGGCGTGCGCTTCTTACTTACAAAAGGGCTCGATGGCGACGCTCGACGCGCTTGTTTCCGAACTTCTGGAAAAAGGCATCTGTTCGGCGGGCGGGGCGAAAGAATACCTCGAGGAGCGGACAAAAAAGGCGGAACTTGTCTTTGCGGTCGCAAAAAAATTGGGCGTCAAGGTGCAGAACCCGCGCGCTTATATCGAAGAATATGCGGAAAAATGGCTGGAACGCGGCTTTGAGGCGGAAAGCCTTGTGAAGATCGCCGCGTTCTGCTTCAAACTCGGATATGATTTTCAGGGGATGGACAGCGTTGTCCTTTCGCTCTACGAAGGCGGCATTATCACCGAAGAGGGCGTTGCGGCATATCTTGCGGCGCGGGAGAGACAGCTGAAGCTCTTACAGTCGCTGCAATCGGTGTGCGGGGTGCTCAAAAAGACGCTCTCCGCCCTCGATATGATCGCCGCATGGAAGAGCTGGGAGATGCCGAACGCCGTCATCATGGAAGCGGCAAAGCGCAGTCAGGGGGCGAGCTCCCCTCTCCCGTATATGAACAAGCTGCTCTCCGAATGGAAGCGGGCGGGAGTGAAGGATGTCCGCTCCATCCCCGAAAAGGACGCGGGGGCCGCGCAGGGAGGCGCGCCGTTCAGAAGAATCGAATTCAAGAGCGAAGCGCAGATCGCAGCAGATCTGCGCGGAGAACGCGAACATTACTATGCAGTGCTGCGTCAGAGGGCGCAGGAGCGGGCGGAGGCAAACCGCAAAAAGGCAGAAAGCGACGGGGAGTTCGCCTCCCGGGATGCCGCCGTAAAGCGCGGTGAGATCGAGCTTGCAAAGGCGGAAGTGTTCTCCCCCAAGGAAGCGGAGACCATCCGTGAAAAGCTGCTTTCTGCAAGGCGGGCAAGAGAAAAAGCGCTTGCAAGGCTTTCCCTTACGGAAGCAGACTTACAGCCCAGATATACCTGCCCGAAGTGTTCGGATACGGGATTTCTCCCCGACGGCAGAGCTTGTGACTGCTATCCCGCAAACAAGTAAAAAATCGGCCCGCAGGGTTGCCTGCGGGCTTTTTTTATGATGATTTGAGTGATTATGTCTGACATAGTACTATGCAAAACGGCAAAAACTGCATGATATTACTCATAATCGGAGAAATCGCGGCGCGGCTGCGGGCAATTGGGCGGCGGTGAATAGCCTTCTCCCCGTGAAAGGACGCCCTTCTTCCGCTCGATGCGCGGGGCGCTTCTGAGTTCGACAAGGACGACGTCGACCCCCACTTTCGTCACGCATTTGAGGTCGATGTAGACATCCTGCTTGCCCCAGCGGAACCCTCTTCCGCCCGGCGCGACGATGCCTTTGACGCGCCCTTCGGGATAGGTGAAGACGACGTCTGAGACCTTCCCGAGCTGTTTTCCGTCGCACACGTTGACGACCTGCTTTTGTCTGAGTTCCTGAAAGCTCGTATCCACGCTATCAGTGTATGCTTTCGTTCGGCAAATCTTGACAAATTTTTATACGATCTCTTTGCGGATCGTTCCGATCGCGTTCTTTTCGAGACGGGATACCTGCGCCTGCGAGATGCCCACCTCTTTGGAGATCTCCGTCTGCGTCT
>URMI01000258.1 GCA_900548845.1 uncultured Clostridia bacterium
GAGGTCGAACGGCACCATTTCGAGCGCCTTGATCTTCTGCACGACTTTACTCATTTTGAGGATGAGCAGGGAAAACTGCTCGAAGACATCTTGCTGCATCATGTTCTCCATTGTTGATTTTTCAACAACCCGTCCATTATACACGAGAAAATTCGGCATGTCAATCAAATCGGCACAAAAAAAGCCCCGTTTGAGGGGCAAAATCAGGCAATCGGGAGCTGAGGCAAAACACGGGGCGGCGTCCGTCTCTGCGGCTGATGCCTGAGAGGTCATTTGCGATCCCCGTACACTCTATGATAGTAATTCCGATATTCGCCCGAAACGATCTCCTGCCACCAGGACTTGTTGTTCAGATACCATTGAATGGTCTTTTGGATTCCGTCTTCAAACTTCGTTTCGCGCAGCCAGCCGAGCTCATTGTGGATCTTGGTCGGGTCGATGGCATAGCGCAGATCGTGCCCCTTGCGGTCTGCAACATAGGTGATGAGGCTCTCGCTCTTCCCGAGCGCCTTGCAGATGAGGCGAACGATGTCGATATTTTTTCTCTCGTTGTGGCCGCCGACGTTATACACTTCCCCTTCTCTTCCCTTATGGATGATGAGATCGATCGCCTTGCAGTGATCTTCGACATACAGCCAGTCGCGCACGTTCTCTCCCGTGCCGTACACGGGGAGCGGCTTTTCCTCGAGCGCGTTGATGATCATGAGCGGGATGAGCTTTTCGGGGAAATGATAGGGCCCGTAGTTGTTGGAACAGCGGGAGATGGTGACGGGAAGAGAGTACGTCCTGTGATAGGCAAGGACAAGAAGATCGGCGCTCGCCTTGGAAGCGGAATAAGGGCTCGAGGTGTGCAGAGGCGTTGCTTCCGTAAAGAAGAGATCGGGCCTTGTAAGGGGCAGGTCGCCATACACCTCATCCGTCGAGACCTGATGAAAGCGGCGGATGCCGAATTTGCGGCAGGCGTCCATTAGCGTCGCCGTGCCGAGGATGTTGGTCTGCAAAAAGATGCCAGGATCTAAGATGGAGCGGTCGACATGGCTCTCCGCCGCGAAATTGACGACGATATCGGGCCGTTCCTCCTCAAAGAGACGGAAGACGCCCTCTCTGTCGCAGATATCCAGCCTGACAAAGCGGAAGTTGGGACGATCTAAGACGGAAGAGAGCGTCGATAAATTGCCTGCATAGGTGAGCTTATCGAGGCAGACGATGCGATTGGCGGGATACTTTTTCAGAAGATAAAAGATGAAGTTGCTGCCGATGAAGCCGGCGCCGCCCGTAACGAGGATGGTCATTGGTGTTCTCCTTATTTTCTGCGTGATTTCCTGCGTGGAAGGCACGGAAGCGGACAAAACCCGCCGTACAAGTTAATTTGTGCCGATGAGTCCGTTATCTGCGCCCGATCCTGCGCTCTGCGCCTTTGCTTTCAGGCGGTATCGGTGCGGCGTCGTGCCCTTAAACTGTGAAAATTGGCGGATGAAGTGCTCCTCGTTGAGATAGCCGCAGCGTTCTGCGATCCGTGAGACGCTCTCCTGAGAGGAAGAGAGCAGATCTTCCGCCGTCTGCACGCGCGAGATGATGACGTCGGATAAAAAGGTCGTTCCGAAATACTGCTTATAGAGGGTGTGGAAGTATCCTTTGCTGAGGCTGAGACGCGCCGCCGCGCCCTCTGCCGTCCATTCGCGCTCGGGGGAGCGGAAGATGTCCTCTCTGAGAGAGAGGAAGGAATAAAAGAGCGTGCCTTTGAGCCCGACTTCAGAAGAGAGCATCTCGACGAGCGCCAAACAGAGAGACGATAAAACGCTCTCCCGCGTGCGGCGGGCGGAGAAGAATTCGCCGAGCATGACGGAAAAGAGCGCAAAAAAGCGTTCGGGGGCGGCGAGCGGGACAGGCCTTCCGAAGGGAAAGCCTTCATACAAGAGCGGCGAGCTGCTTTGGAAGTGCGCCCAGAAATCGGAATAGGTTTCCCCGAGTGCCTTATAGCTGTGCCTCTGCCCCGGGCGGAAGAGGAGTGCGCACCCCGCGGGTGCTTCCCGCCATTCCCCCTCGTACTCAAAGAGGGCGGGCGTCTTGGTGATGAGAAGGAGATAATGCGGATAGCCGTGTTCGCGCAGCACTTGGAAGTCGCCTGCGTGCACCGCTTCCCCCATGCGGATGATGTTCATGATTTCCTCCATCTGAGGATATATCAATTTTCTCTCATCATACACCATTGCTTTTTGTTTGTCAAGAGGGTATCAT
>URMI01000259.1 GCA_900548845.1 uncultured Clostridia bacterium
CAACGTCGTCTTTTCGGGCTGCCGCCTCACGGCGTACGAGGAAGGGGAGAGCGCCGCAGTTTTGATAGAGACGCGCACCGAACACATCCTCGTCATCGACGGCGATATTTCGCTCGATGAGTGCGAGGACTTTCTTTCCCGCACCTACGGCGGGGAGCTGACCGCCGTCATCGCCCTTGATGAAGACGCGCTCAACACGGCTGCTTTCTTAGGCGCGGAAGAGGTGCGCTATAAAGAGCCTGTTCCTCTCGGGCTGCATCGGACGAAGGCCCTCTTCGGGCAAAACTTTTCCTACGGGGGACTCTCCTTTTTCTATACTGCGGAGGGTATCCTTCTCTCCTGCGAGGGCGTCGTGACGGAGATCGCGCCCGACGGGGAGGCAGGCAAAGCCGATTTCTTCCTCGGGAAGGGCAGCGGAGGCTTGAAATTTTTCATTGAAGATGGTATAATAAAACAGCTATGAAGTTCACGCAGCTTGCCCAGAGCTTAAAAGAAAAATTGGAGCCCGTCTATCTCATCGAGGGGGAAGAGGCCTACTTCCGCGATCACGCCGTGCGCGCGATCCGCGAGGAGGCGGGCATCACGCAGCCCCTTCTTAACGACGTGCGCGTCGAAGGGGAGAGCCTGAAGGGCGATCTTTCCGCCTTCCGCGATAATCTCTATGCCCTTCCTTTTCTGGACGAGAAGCGGCTCGTGCGCGTGTACGAATTTTACCCCACCGAGCGCGATTGGGAGCGCTTTTTCAAGGCGTACTGCGAAAGACCATGCCCTTCGACGGTGCTCCTGTTTGTCAACGCGGGCAAAAAGACGGGCGCGGCGGATTTGAAGAAGAAGGCGGGCATCGCCTTTGTCGACTGCGGCAGAGAGAGCGAGGAGATGCTCTCGCGCTGGCTGTTCGGCCTCGTGCGCCGTCAGGGCATCGCGATCGATACGGACGCTGCGGAACTGCTCGTTTCCTACTGTGCGCGCGACGCGGCGCGCATGCGGCTCGAAGTACAAAAGCTTGCCCCCCTTGCAGAGGGGCGCATCACCTCGGCGCTCGTGAAGGAATACGTCGCAAAGGACGTCGAATATAAAATTTACGAACTTACGCAGGCGGCGTCGCGCAGAGACTTTTCCGCCTTTTCGGAGATCGCGGGCGACCTCATGCTGAAAGGGATGGACGAAAACGGCGTGCTTTCCGCGCTCGTCTCCCATTTCCGCACTCTTACCGAGGTTTCAAACATGAAGGGGGGCGACAAGGAAGTTTCTGCCGTTCTCGGCATCAAACCCTATGCCGTGCAGAAGGACCGCGGGCTCGTCTCCCGCCTCGGGAAGGAGAAGACGGAGTTGCTTTATCAAGAGCTCTTTTCCCTGCTTGCGGCGTCCCGCAGCGGGGCATACACGAAAACGGGCGCTTACGACGCCGCTGTCGCAAAAATATTCTTTGCATGAAACAATTTCCATGCAAAATGCGTCCGAAAAACTTTGCTTTTTTGCCCCGTTGCGGGTATAATAATGAAAAAGGCTGCATACGCAAGGAGAAACCATGAAGGCTTGGGAATCGCTCAAGGAAATGTTTGCAGATGCCGAGGCCATTCCGCTGTATATCTTGGAATGGCTGCTGCTGTTTGTCCTCATTTACTATGTTTTCCGTATCCTGAAGGAAAACAACGCCAAGTACCTCATCATCGTGTATTCCGTCCTCATCGTCGCGGTGGGCATCGTCATGGTGTTCGCGCCCGGGCTCGATTCCAACGCCTACGTCATCTATGTCATGCTCTTGTCGCTTTTCTTCCTGCTTTTGTTCAGCACGGAGATCAAGCGCCAGATCTGGGCGGGCAAGCGCGGCGCGGCCGCAGCGACGATGGAATCGACTTCTGCCGTCGGTGCGCGTGCAGAGGAATATATCGCCGCCATCGTCAAGGCGGTGCAGAGCCTCTCGAAGGCCAACATCGGCGCGCTCATCGTGCTCTCCAACGGGAATTTGCCCAAAGAGATCATCGAAAGCGGCGTTTCGCTCGGCGCGAAGATCTCCAACCAGCTCATCGAGGGCATCTTCATCCCCAAAGCGCCCCTGCATGACGGCGCCATGATCATCTACGGCGATAAGATCCAGGCGGCGGGCTGCTTCCTGCCGCTCACCCAGCGCGATTTCCCCAAAGATTACGGCACCCGTCACCGCGCCGCCATCGGCGTGACGGAAGCGGCGGATGTTTCCGCCATCGTCGTCTCGGAAGAGACGGGGATCGTCTAGAT
>URMI01000260.1 GCA_900548845.1 uncultured Clostridia bacterium
GATCTCGCCGCTGCGGCGCATAAGATGAGCTGTGCTTTCTTGGAAAGCTGCCTCTTTGCCTTTGCACCCTCCGCCGCGGGCGAGGCGGGTGCTGAAACGGGGGCTGCGGGATAAACGCTCCCCTCCTCCGTGCTTTTTTCGGCGATACGTTCTCCGCGGAGAAGTTCGTCGACCGAGACGCCAAAGATATTTGCAAGAGGCACAAGCTGCGACGTTTCGGGGAAGGCTTCGCCCGTCTCCCACTTGCTCACCGCCTTGTTGGTGATGTTGAGCTTTTCTGCAAGCTCCTGCTGCGTCATGCCCTTCTCCTTGCGGAGCGCGTATAAAAAGTTTCCGAATGCCGTCATGGTTTCCCTCCCTTTTCGCTTTCAGTATAGAGAAGGCGGGCGGAAAAGTCAACCACCACGCTTAGAAGGTTGTCGAATATAGGTAGAATTTGGGGCGAAAACGGATGCAGTTCCTCTCTTGCGGGACCCCTGTCACCCGAATTTGTAAAAAATTTTCATAAAACTCTTGACAAGGGCGGGCGGGGTGTGTTATGATAGCTTTATAGGAGGATCAAAGCATAGTGGACGGCAGCGAAAGCAGCGTGCCGCGACGATCGCGGAACTTCACAGTGCCTTTTCGGAACATAACTTGCCTTGCGTAAAGCGGGAGCGGGTTATGTTTTTTGTGTTGTAAAAAATCGGAAGAGCAATCCATTCCCACTTTTCCGCTTCCACCCGCGGGCATACGCCCTTATGCAAAACTCACCATGAACGCCGGCGACATAGCCATATCCCTTATCCTGCAGGTCGTACTCATCGCCCTCAACGCCGTCTTCGCGTGTGCGGAGATCGCAGTCGTTTCCGCCAACAAGACCAAGATGGAAAAGCTTTCCGAAGACGGGAACCGCAGAGCAAGACGCATCGTCAGGCTCACGCAAAACCCCTCGCGCTTCCTTTCCACCATCCAGGTCGCCATCACGCTCGCATCGCTCCTCGGCAGTGCGTTCGCGGCGGACAACTTTGCAGAGCCCCTCGCGCAAGCCATCATCGACGCGGGGCTTGCAATGAGCTTTGAGGTGCTCGAGACCATCTGCCTTATCCTGATCACGCTCGTCCTTTCCTACTTTTCCATCGTGTTTGGCGAGCTCGTGCCCAAGCGCATCGCGATGAAAAACCCCGAGAAAGTCTCGTGCGGGCTTTCGGGCATCCTGCGCTTCGTTTCGGTGCTGTTTGCGCCCCTCGTATGGCTTTTAACGGCGTCCTCGAACGGCATTCTGCGCCTCTTCGGCATCAAGCCCGAAGATCAGGGCGAGGAAGTCACCGAAGAAGAGATCATGCTCATGGCGGAAGCGGGCAGCGAGAAGGGCTCCATCGACGAGAAGGAGAACGAGTTCATCCAGAACATCTTCGACTTTAAGGAGAACGACGTCGGCGAGGTGTGCACGCACCGGAAGGATGTCGACTTCCTCTTCGAGCGCGACGATCCCTCCGTCTGGGAAGAGACCATCAAAAAGAGCTATCATACCTTCTACCCCGTCTGCGGCAAGGACATCGACGACGTGACGGGCGTGCTCAATACGAAAATTTACTTCCGCCTCGACGATAAGTCTCCCGAGAACGTCAAAAAGCAGGCGATCGTCGACCCCATGTTCATCTCCGAGACCATGCAGGCGGACGATCTCTTTTACCGCATGAAGACGACGCGCGAATACTTTGCGATCGTCCTCGACGAATACGGCGGCATCAACGGCATCATCACGCTGCACGACCTCATCGAACTCCTTGTCGGCGACCTCAACGAGAAGGGCGAAGAGTCCAAGTTTGAGATCAAGCAGGTGGGCGAGAACGAGTGGGAGATCAACGGCCTTGCGCCCTTCGACGACGTGATCGAGGCGATGGGCATCAAGCTCCCCGAAGACGAGGAAGAGGACTACGACTACGAGACCTTCGGCGGCTATGTGTGCGAGATGCTGGGCGAAGTCCCCGACGACGGCACGACCGCCGAGTGCGAGGATGAATATGTGAAGGTCGAAGTGCTCCGCGTTGCCGAGCACCGCATTGAAAAGATGCGCGTCTTCAAGAAGGATCGGCCCAAGGACGAGGATGAAGACGAGGGCAAAAAGCCCAAGAAGAAACGCGACGAAGACGACGAGGACGAGGGCAAAAAGTCCACAAAAGCGGACGACAAGAAGCCCGACGAGAAAAAATAAGGCGCTAAAAAAGGACCAGATCGGAAGAGCGTCGTGTAG
>URMI01000261.1 GCA_900548845.1 uncultured Clostridia bacterium
CGCTGTCTCTCCGAAGTCGGGCGGAGAAGGCAAAATTGCCCGCCAAAACACTTTACAAAGGCGGCGTTTTGCTTT
The DNA here is from genome assembly GCA_900548845.1 of uncultured Clostridia bacterium. GTDB lineage: Bacteria > Bacillota > Clostridia > Christensenellales > Borkfalkiaceae > Gallimonas. The sequence continues at coordinate 76 of URMI01000261.1, forward strand.
ATAATTTTCGGTATGATAGCACTTGCCGACAATTGGAAGGACTATTCCGTCATCGCGACGGGCGACGGCTACAAGCTCGAACGCTGGAAGGACGTCGTGCTGCTCCGCCCCGACCCGCAGGTCATCTGGAGCGCGCAGCGCGATCTTTTCTCCTACCCCGGGCTTTGCGCCGTCTACCGCAGGAACAAGGGCAGCGGCGGGGGCGGCGGCTTCTGGGAATATAAGAAGGAGCTCCCTTCCGAATGGAACATCTCCTACCGCGATCTCACCTTCCGCGTGCATCCCATGAACTTCAAGCACACGGGCCTCTTCCCCGAACAGGCGGTGCATTGGGATAAGACGAGCTCTCTCATCCGCGGGGCGGCCGAAAAGGGGAGGAAGGTCAAAGTCCTCAACCTCTTTGCCTACACGGGCGGGGCGAGCGTTGCGATGGCGAAGGCGGGCGCGGAAGTGACGCACGTCGACGCCGCCAAGAACATGGTGGAGCGCGCGGGCGAGAACGCGCGGCTCTCGGGCATCCAAACGGGCATCCGCTATATCGTGGACGACTGCAAGAAGTTCGTCGCGCGGGAAATAAGGCGGGGCAACCGCTACGACGCCGTCGTCATGGACCCTCCCTCCTACGGGCGCGGCCCCGGGGGCGAGCTCTGGAAGATCGAAACCGAGCTCTTTCCCTTCGTGAAGATGTGCCGCGAGCTCCTTTCGGACGAGCCGTTGTTCTTTCTCATCAACAGTTATACGACGGGCCTGCAGCCTGCCGTTCTGAACAATATTTTAACGCTGTGCCTCAAGGGGTTCAAGGGGAGCATCGGCTCCTACGAAGTGGGGCTGCCCACCGAAGAGGGCATCGCCCTTCCCTGCGGCGCGGGAGGAATGTACGTCAATGACTGACATCGAAAAGACGGGGACCCCCGAAGAGGAGCTCACCATCCTCTATGAAGACAACCATATCATCGTGGTCTTGAAGCCGCAGAACCTCGCGTCCTGCCCCGACGAGAGCGGGGATGAGAACCTTCTCGACAAGGTGCGCGAGTACATCCGCACGGCGTACAACAAGCCCGGCAACGTGTATGTGGGGCTCGTGCACCGTCTCGACCGTCCCACGGGCGGCGTCATGGTCTTTGCCAAGACGAGCAAGGCGGCGGGCCGCCTCGGCGAACAGATGAAGACGGGCGACTTCGAAAAGAAGTACCTCGCCGTCCTCAACGGCAGCCCGCACAGCGAGCAGGGCACGCTCGTCAACTACCTCAAAAAGAACACCGTCAACAACATGGTGTACCTCTGCACGCAGGGCACGGACGGGGCGAAGCTCGCCTCGCTCGACTATCATATCCTCGAAAAGAAGGAGCCGCTCGCCCTGTGCGACATCACGCTGCATACGGGCAGGAGCCATCAGATCCGTGTGCAGATGGCGGGCATCGCGCACCCTGTCTACGGCGATATGCGCTACGGCGGCGAGCGCGCGCAGAAGGGCAAGCTCGCCCTCTGGGCGTACTCTCTGAGCTTCACGCACCCCGTCACCAAGGAGCGGATGCGCTTTTTGTGCGAGCCGCCCAAGAACGAAACGCCCTGGAACCGCTTCGACATCGCGCGGGCGATGGCGGTGGAGTAAACGCTTTTTCTGCGCGGCGCGAGCCTTCGTGACGGCGGCAGGGTGAAATTTTAATTTTCTTGCCCAAGACGGCATGTTACCGCTTGACGGGCGCAAAAATTTTGTGTAAAATAGTTGGGTGAATGCGCTTTCGGGCACATTCGGTTGGGGTCTTCCCCAAGGCAAGAACACTTTGCGGGCATTCGTGTCCGCACGGAGCAAGGTTACATGACTAAGACTAAATTGAGAACGATCACCATCGCGGCGCTCAGCTTTCTTCTGGTGCTGCTTTTGAGCCTGGCGGCGGGCATGGTCATGCCACGCGCGTCCGCTTCGGCAGAGGAGTACACGCCCACGAACATCTTCTCTGTGGGCACGAACACCACGATGAGCCCCACCGAAGAGGACGGGACGGAATATATCGCCTTCGAGCATTCGGGCAACGGCGCCGCTGCGCACTACCGCCACGATCTTGCGCTCAAATGGTTCTCTTCCGAAGAAGGCGCAAGCTACTTTTCGCTGACGATCGCCTTCCCCGAGATCGCATTCTCCG
>URMI01000262.1 GCA_900548845.1 uncultured Clostridia bacterium
TTCCGATCTACCGTCTCGCGGAAATCCGGCTGCCGATAAATTTCCCCGTAAGTATTGACGACGAGGAAGCCGTAGTTTTTGGGTTTTAAGTCGGCATAGCCGAAACCGAGCTCATCGGCACTGCCCGTCGCGGACTCCTGGATGATGCCGAGGAGGGCGGTAAGGGAGAGCTCGTCCTTGAAATCGAAATCGGTATAGCGCAGCCGGAAGGGCCGGCGGAAGCAATAAGCACTCATAAGAGTATTATAGCATGAAAGCCTTCCGCCGTCAATCTTTTGGCACGCAGCGCCGAGCATTTGTGCGCGCCTGTGCGGAGCCCTCCCCATTCAGGACGAGGAAGAGAGATAGGTGAGCGCCCCTTCGAAGATGGCGGAAGCGAGCTTTTCGCGGTAGCTCTCCTCAAGGAGCAGTTTTTCGTCGTCGGGATTGGACAAAAACCCGCACTCGACGATGGCGGAGGGCGCGCCGCTGCATTTTAAGATGAAATAATCGCCCGCGACGGGAGAGGTCTTCTTGACGCACTCGGGCATCCGGTTGAGCGCCGATTGGAGCGAACAGGCGAGCGCCTTGGAGGACGCGCTCCCCAAGAGATAGAACGCCTGCGCGCCGCGGCGGGCGGAGTCCGAGAAGAAGTTCTGATGGACGGAGAGGACGAGCGCGGGAGAAGCCTCCTTCACGATCGCGGCGCGGGCTGCCATATCGCGCTTCTTGTGCCCCGGGGCGGTGGTGCCGTAGAGGCCTGCCTCCGTCTTGCGCGTGAGCACCGCTTCAAAACCCGCCGCCTCGAATTTTTCCTGCAAAATGCGCACGAAGGAGAGGTTGAGATCGCTCTCTTTGACGCCCGTGAGGGTGCCGCGCACACCCGCATCGATGCCGCCGTGGCCTGCGTCGAGCACGACGACGGGCTTTAGCGTTTGGGAAGCGGCGCTCCCGAGAGCGAAAAAACAACAGAAAAAGGCAGTGAGCACGATTAGGATGACACCGAGCGCAGAGAGAAGCGCCCGATGACGCAGGAGAAACTTCATACCGCTATTGTATGGAAGCGCAAAACAAGTTATGCGTAGAACGGGCGCGCGGCGGGTTTTTAAGAGGGCGCGCGGCGGGTTTTTGAAGGGCGCGCGCCGCCGCGGGCAGGACAAAAGATGCCCGCGGCGGCGCGCAAAATGAAAGCGCCCGCGGCATTTCGCCGCGGGCGCCCCGCATCAAAAATCATTCGTTTGCTTTCAGGCTCTCGTTCATGTCGATGCCGACGATCTTGCGGCGCAGGATGAGGGTGACGAGCGCCGTGAAGAGGAGCACGACGACGGCAGCCAGCGGCCAGACGAACCAGCTCACGCCCGAGAGCGAGCCGATGTTGATGACTTCGAACAAGATCCAGATGAGGAAGACGCCGACGGGATAGCCGAAGAGGATGCCGACGACGGTGTTGATGTACACTTCGCGGTAGATATAGCCCGCGACCTCTTTATCGTAGTAGCCGAGCACCATCAGAGTGGCGATCTCGCGGTTTCTCTCGCTCACGTTGATGTTGGTGAGCGTGTAGATGACCGTCATCGTGAGGAGCCCCGCGAAGATGACGATGACCGTTGCAAGCCCGATGAGCGCCGCCGAACCGAAATCGTGGAAGAGGCACATATCGAGGAGAGCGAAGCCTGCGAGCGCGATGCCCATCGAACAGGCGACGGAGATGACCGTCATCGAGAAGCGGTAATGATAGCGCAGCACGTTGCGCATCGTCGACTTATACTTGAAGGAGAGCCTGTTCCAGAGGAAGGGGATGCGCTCCAGGAATACCTTCCTGCCCGCCTTGGGGGGCTTGGCGCGGAGAAGTTCTGCGGGCTTTTCGTGCACCAGCTTGCCGCCCGCAATGAGCGTTGCCGCGAGCGTCGCCGCGACGATGCAGGTGAAGGTGATGAGGAAATAGAGAGATGTCGCCACGTCCGTCATGGGCGGCATCGCGTAGTTGTAGTTGAAGACGAAGTAGACGAAGCTCGTCAGCCCCACGCCCACGAAGTAGGCGCCCGTGCCGCCGATGCCCGTCGCGATCGCCGCGAACAGCAGATATTTGAAGACGATGCGGAAGCCCGAATAGCCGAGCGAGCGGAGGCAGGCGATCTGCGGGCGTTCCTCCTCCATGAGGCGGGTCATGTTGGAGAGCACGACGAGCGCCGTCACGAAGACGAAGGCGACCATGAGCACCGTGCCGATCGC
>URMI01000263.1 GCA_900548845.1 uncultured Clostridia bacterium
TCTTCTCCGACATCGCAAGGACGTTTTCGGGAGAAATTCTCACTTGCAGAACTGCTAAATTTCGTTTCATCTGTTTACCCTCCAAGGTTTCTTTTGCCCTTCGGCAGGGCCAAAACCAAACGAAAAGGCGGGGGCATAACGTTAGACGGCGGCAAATTTCCGAAAGTCAAGGGCGGCGCAAGCCGTGCATTTACCCTTGACTTGCGGCGGCTTTTCGTTTAGGCTGCGTCTCTTACATTTTGAAGAAGCCCTGAAAAAGCCGAAGGGGAAAAGGGGGAATTATCCACAAAAAAAGAGCCGCGGCAATGCAACTTGCTCAGCTCTATAAAATGAATAATGAAAATGATGAACGAGAAATGAGGGCGAAGTGGAAGGCGGGGAGCCGCAAGCGGGTCAGCGCGGCTCGCCGCCGCTCGCCGTCAAAGGGTTCGGGCGGATGGGGGTGGAGATTTTCGGCGGTTGAGGGAGGCCGGGTTGGCGGAGATCGTGTTGGAATGGGCGGTTTTAGGCGGTCTGTCAGGTTTTGTGTGTGCGCTTGGTCGGCGCCCGCGAGCGCAGCGAGCGGGTGACGGCGCGGCGCAGCCGCGCCGTCAGCTGAAAGCCGCCGCTTGTTTATAACCAAGCGCACACACTACCGTCATTTGTGATTTTTTAACATTGCGCTCGATATTACGATTGCCGCGCAAGCCTGCAGTTCTGTGACAAGGAAACGAGCGTTTGACTCTCGGAGGATGCCTGTAAAAATGGCCTTATTTAGCGATTTTTTCCGTGCACCGAAAATTTTTCAGAAAAATCTTAAAAACCGCTTGACAAGCGGGCTTTCGCGAAACGAAAGCCCGCCTGATTAAGCAGGCGGGCTTTCGCGGTGTTATCATATCGGTGTGGGGGACCCCACGAAATAAGGAGGAAACCAATGTTGACGGAAGCAATCGGTCAAAGAGAGAAATCGGACCCCAAGACAGCGCCCGTGAAGGACGCTAAGACAGCAACAGGGACGCCCGTGAAGGACGTCAAGACGGCGGCAGAGACGCCTGTAAAGGATGTCAGGGAGGCCCCCGCAAAGGCCGTGAAGGCAGCCCCCGTGAAGGAGGATAAGGAAGACAAGCGGTCGATGTCGAGTGTGCTCTATGACGAAATCGAGCGCGTCATCGGCGGCGACAACGACAATCAGTTCTTCTGCCTCACCATGCCCGGTCAGGCGCTGAACGCCGCAGATTATTCCTACGACTACAAGAACGGCGGGACGAAGGGACCCAAAGTTGAAGCGAACGAGTCGCGCCTTGCCAACAAGCTGTTCGACCCCTGCCGCGTCACGGGTGCGGACAACGGTATGACGCTGCCCTATCAGTACAGGTCGGCGCTCGATATGCTCTCGCCTAAGCTCGATCTCAACGTGGCCGAGGCGAAAAACAGCTTGAGGAAACTGCTTTTGACGCCCTATCCCTACAAATTCACGGAGGACGACACCGCCGTGCACAGCCTGCAGGACGTCTATTTCTTCCTCTACGACCAATGGGTGGAAGAGGAGACCAAGTGGTCGGAAGAACAGAGCGAGCAGAAGCAGAAGCTCGGGGACGGCACGGACGCCTATCTCGATTGGTATGAGAGCGTTGCGGAGAGCCGCCTCAGCGCCATCGACGAGAAGATGTCTAAGGTCATCTCCGTCTTTACACCCAACGACATGAAGATCTTAGAGGGTATCCTCGACAGCGGTTCGGGCGCCGAATTGCAGGAGGCGCGGGCGATGCTCGACAATACCCGCAAGCGCGATCCCAACGGGGGCTATATCTATCCCGTCAGTTTCCAGCCCTCCAACTGGTTCGAGCTCCTGAGCACCTCCTTCACGCCCACCGATCTTCTCGACGACCCCTCCGCACTCGCGCAGAAATTAAAGCCGCTCTCCGTGCGCCGCATGACGCTCAATACGCAGATCGAGAGCATTTCCGCCCTTGTTCCCGAAACGGACCGGCTGAAGGAGCTGAAGGAAAAGGTCACCGATGCCGAAACGAAGGTCTCCCAAGCCGAGAGCGATCTGGTAAAGGATTACGGCGATGGCGTTCGGGATGTCTTCCACACGGTGTGCGACCTCGTCTCGGCCTTTTCGTCGGATGTGCCCAAGGAGGTCATAAAGCAGCTCGCGGGGGGAATGGCGCTCCCGAGCGGAAAGAATATTGACGAGCTCGTCGATGCCCTGTTCAATACGG
>URMI01000264.1 GCA_900548845.1 uncultured Clostridia bacterium
CGACGCTCTTCCGATCTGCGGCGTATAATCTCGTTCGGCTGCGGGATGGGGCAAAAAGCAAGCGCCCCGAAACCGCCCCCGCGCCGCTTGAAATTTATGCCGAACACCCGCACCAAAGCAAAACCCCTCGACGCTTCCGCCCTCTACGCAAAGGAAAAGATCTGGAAAGTTTTATTCAAACTCGCGCCGCCCGTCATGCTGGCGCAGCTCATCCAGGCCCTTTACAACGTGGTCGACAGCCTCTTCGTCGGCAGATATTCGGACTCCGGCCTCACCGCCCTCTCCATCATCTACCCCGTGCAGCTTCTGATGATCGCGCTCGCCGTGGGAACGGGCGTCGGCATCAACACCGTGATGGCGGCAAAGCTCGGCACGGGGCATAAGGAGGAGGCGGACGAATACGCGGGCGTGGGCACGCCGCTCGCCGTCGTGCTTTGGGCGCTCTTTGCGCTTTTGGGCTATCTTCTGATGCCCGCCTATGCGCGGATGTCGACGACTTCCGAAGCGGTCATACAAGACGTCATCGTCTACGGCAGGATCGCCTGCGTCCTAAGCTTCGGGCTCTTCCTTGAAAGCGTGTGGACGAAGGTCTTGCAGGCGGTCGGCAACATGAAGGTGCCCATGTTCGCGCAGATCGCGGGCGCCGCCGTCAATATCGTGCTCGACCCCTTACTCATCTTCGGCGTCTGGGTCTTCCCCGAGATGGGAATCGCGGGCGCCGCCGTCGCGACCGTCGCGGGGCAGATCGTCGCCGCGCTCATCGTCATGAAGGGCGGCTTCCGCAAGTCCCCCGCCCTCAAGCTCTACCCCCGCCACACGCTCACCATCTTCCGCCTCGGCATCCCCAACATCCTCATGCAGGCGGCTTACACCTTCTATATTTTAGGGCTCAACCTCATCCTTTCGGGCTTTTCCGACCAGGCGGTGACGGCGCTCGGGCTCTACTACAAGTGGCAGACCTTCTTCTTTATCCCCTTGGGCGCCATGCAGACGTGCATCGTGCCCGTCATCAGCTTCAACTATGCCGCCAAGGACATCCGCCGCTGCAAACAGACGCTATGGGCGTCCGTCCTCTTCGGCGCCGTCTTCATGGCGGTGGGGCTTGTCGTCTTCGAGACGCTCCCCGCTCAGATGCTCTCCGTCTTCACCTCCGACCCCGAAGTCATCCGCATCGGCATCGTCGGCTTCCGCTTCACGGGCGCGAGCTTTTTGCCCCTCGTCACCTCGCTCATCTTCCCCGCCTTCTTCCAGGCGGTGGGCGCGAGCCTCAAGAGCACCCTCCTCACCGTGGTGCGCACCGTCGTCTGCTTTGTGCCGCTCGGGTACCTTTTCTCGCGCTTCGGGCTCACCATGTTCTGGATGACCTACCCCGTCACCGAAGTCGTGACGACCATCGTGGGGCTTGTCTGCTACAAACAATTCCTCGGCTGCGACTATGTGCGCTCGGCGGGGCAGCCGCCCCTTTTAGAGGCGGGAGAGCTCGCGCTCAAACCTTCGAAGCCGGGCGTCATCGTCACCATCGCGCGGCAGCACGGCTCTTCGGGCAAGCAGATCGGCAAAATGGCGGCAAAAAAGCTCGGCATCCCCTTCTACTACAAGGAGATGATCGCCCTCGCCGCGCACGAGAGCGGGCTGGACAGAGACTTCATCTCCAACATCCACAAGAATTCCCCCGACGTATTGCGCGGGCTGTACCTTTCCTCGCACGCCGTGCGCCGCGCCATGCTCGCGCAGGACAAGATCATCCGCAAGATCGCGGAAGAAGGGAGCTGCGTCATCGTGGGCCGCGCCGCCGACCATGTGCTGAGAGACCTCCCCAACGTCGTCAAAGTGTTCATCGGCGCGCCCGAGGAGTTCCGCATCTCACGCGTCAGAGAGGTGTACGGCGATACCTTACAGGAGGCGAAGCGCAACCTGCGCCATTCGGACAAGGCGCGCGCGGGGTACTACCGCCACCTTTCGGGCAAGCGCTGGGGGGACCCTCAGAACTACGACCTCGTGCTCGACTCCTCCGAGGGTCTGGAAGCTGCCGCCGAGACCCTCGCCGCCTTCGTAAAGGAGAAGGAGCGTGCGCTCCTCAACGAAGCAAACGCGCCGCAAAAGGAACAGACAGGCGCGGCGGATGCGCAAACACAGCAATAAGGCAATTAAAAAGCGCAGGCGGGAGCCTGCGCTTTTTGTTGAAGAGGCGGCGCCCGCGGCT
>URMI01000265.1 GCA_900548845.1 uncultured Clostridia bacterium
CTAGTGCCATCGGCGTTGCGCCGCTCGATGAGTACTTTTCGCGCTGCGCAACGCCGATGGCACTCAGAATGAGCCCGACGATGGGCACGACGAAGACGGAACCGCCCCACAGCGAGATGATAGAGAGCACGAATCCCGCAATGCCCAAAGCGTTGACGGGCTTTTTGTTCTGCGGCTCGATCTTGGCGCCGCAGTTGGGGCAGAGCGCCGCGTCGGGGCTGACCTCCCTCCCGCAGTTTTTACAATAGACGCGGGGCGTATCGTTTTTGGGCTGCTCGGCGGGCGCACCCACCTTCGCGCCGCACTCGGGGCAGAAGGAAACGCCGTCGTCGATCTGTTTTCCGCAATGACTGCAATACATATTCCTATTCTCCTCACTCAGGATGCCTTCATTCTATCATATGGCGCGAAATTTGTCAAGCGCGCTCATTCCAGGAGGTCGTCGAGGGAAACATCATACAGCCGCGCAAGCTTGATGAAGTTCGGAAGCGTGGGAATGGCGATGCCCGCCTCGTAGGCGTGGTACGACTGCGGCGTGATGCCGAGCTGTTCTGCAACGAATTGCTGCGTGTAGCCGTACTGCCGCCGAAGCGCTTTGAGATTTTCGGGCAATTTGTATAATTCCTGCAAGATAGCACCTCCGTTCACTTGACATCTTACAGTTTGAAACTGTAAGATGTAAGAAAATAAGTTAGGAACTTATTTTGGAGGCAATATCCATGCAGAAGACGATATCGGCGGAAGAACTTTTGAAGATCGTGCAGGTGGTGCTCAAAGACGAGCTCGCGGCAGTCATCAGAAAACGCGGGGATGAGCTGACCATCACCTTCCCCGGCGGGGAGCGTTTTGCCCTCACCCTGTGGAAGGAGACAAAAAATCCTTGACAGCGCGCGGAGGACATGATAGAATAAAACCATCGAATATTCTTTGGGGCGGAGTGCAAGTCTCCACCGGCAGTAAAGTCTGCGAAGGGCCGCGTGCCCCCGAACGGGTGAAATTCCCGTACCGACGGTATAGTCCGGATGAGAAAAGAGAAATAAGCTTTTTTCGCGCCCCTTCTTATCCGAAAGGGCGCTTTTTTGTTGCAAAGGATATCCGAAATTTTATGAGAGGTGTCTTTATGGCAGCAAAAAACTATTTTTCGGCGACGCGCATCGCCATGATCGCGCTCTTTTCGGCGCTCGCGGGGGTATTGTATATCCTCAACTTCTCCATTCCCTTCGCCTTCCCCGGGTTTTTGGAGTTCCGCTTTTCCGATGTCCCCGTGCTCATCGGAACGTTCGCCTTAGGGCCCGTCGCGGGGTGCATCATCGTCGTCTTCATGGTGCTTATAAAACTCGTCATCGTCTCGACGAGCACCTACTTTGTGGGCGATCTTGCCGATATCCTCGTCGGGTTCGCGCTCGTCATCCCCGTGGGGCTCATCTACAATAAAAACCGCACCTTCAAGGGGGCGCTCCTGGGGCTCGGCGCGGGCTCTCTCATCTCGGCGGCGCTTGCCGTGCTTTTGAACCGCATCTTGCTCGTGCCCGCCTATGTGCATCTCATGTTCGGCGGCAGCTGGGAGCCCATCCTCGGCATGATGACGCCGCTCTTCCCGAATTGCTCGCAAGAGAATTTCTATTCGCTCTATCTCTGGGTGTCCGTGCTTCCCTTCAACCTGCTGCGCTGCCTCGTCGCGTCTCTTCTTACCCTGCTCGTCTATAAGCGCATCTCGCGCGCCATCAACCGCCTCAACGAGCGGCTGGTGCCCAAGTACGAGCTCACGGAAGCGGACGTGAAGAAGCGGAGGATGGTCACCGTGCTCTCCTTTCTTGCCGTCGCGCTCGTGCTCGTCGGGCTGGCGCTCCTTCATTACTTTTTGACCGCTTGAAAATTTCTTGCCAAATACTGCCGTTTGCGCTATAATGTGCATATGGCAGTTTTTATTTCCTCCTCGGAAGGGGAGACCTTCCGCTGGGCGGAAGAGTACGCAAAGACGCTGCGCCCCGGGGATACCGTCCTTTTGGACGGGGAGATGGGCGCGGGCAAGACGCTGATCGCCAAGGGCATCGCAAAGGGCCTCGGCATTTCAGAAGAGGTCACGAGCCCGACGTACGCCTATATCAACAGTTATGAAGGAAGGCTCTTCCACTTCGACTGCTACCGCATCCAAAGCGAGCGGCAGGCAGAGGAGCTGGGCTTTGCCGATTATTTTGACCTC
>URMI01000266.1 GCA_900548845.1 uncultured Clostridia bacterium
CTTGGTGCAGGGCGAACTCCGCCGTGCGCGGGAATTTCTCCTCTCGCGGATCGCCGATAAAACGCGCTTCGAACTTTATTTCACCTCGTGCGGCTCGGAGGCGGACAATACGGCGATCTTCTCTGCCGCCCGCCGCGGCAACGCGGTGACGACGGCGGGGGAGCACGCCGCAGTCTATCAGAGCTTTTCGGAGCTCAGACAGCGCAATATCGAACCCCGCTTTGCGCCCCTTCTTTCCGACGGCAGGGTGGACGCGGAAGCGCTTCTATCCCTTGTCGACGACAAGACGACGCTCGTTTCCGTCGTCCATGTCAACAACGAGACGGGCGCCGTCAACGACATTATTTCGCTTGCCAAAGCCGTCAAAAAGAAGAACCCGCGCTGTCTCTTTCTGAGCGACGGCGTGCAGGCGTTCGGCAAGCTCCCGTTCCGTCTCACGCCCGACATCGACTTTTACGCAGTCAGCGCCCATAAGATCGGCGGCGCAAAGGGGACGGGCGCGCTCATCCGCCGCAAGGGCGTTCCGCTTTCGCCCCACATCTTCGGCGGCGGGCAGGAAGGGGGGATGCGCAGCGGGACGGAGAACGTCTTCGGCATCCTCTGCTTCGAAGCGGCGGCAAAAAAGAAGTTTTCTACCCTTGAGGGCGATTATGCGCGCATCAAAGAATACCGCGAGCAGCTCTTTTCCGCGCTCGACAAGGATATTTTTATGCGCATCTCGCCCGAAGACGGCACGCCGTACATCCTCACCGTCGCGGCGAAAAACCTGCGCGGCGAAATATTGCAGCGCCTTTTGGAGGAGCGCGGTGTCCTCGTAGGCACGGGCAGCGCCTGCTCCTCAAAGCACCCTGTAAGCCGCGTCATCACCGCCTGCGGCGTAGGGAAGGAGTATCTCAACGGCGTCCTTCGGTTCAGTTTCTCGCCCGCGACGACGCAAGAGGAAGTCCAAACGGCGGCACAGGCTGCCAACAGTGCGGCGCGCGAGCTCATCGCACGCACGGCAAGGAGTTGAATATGCAAAAAGTCATCATCATCCGCTATGCGGAGATCCACTTAAAAGGCAAGAACAGGGGATATTTCGAGCGCGTCTTCTCCGTCAATCTGGAGCGCGCCTTGAAGGGCCTTAAACACGAACTGCACCGCCTGAGCGGCCGCTATCTCGTCGCCTGTTTCGACGAAGACCGGACCGAGGAGATCTGCGACCGTATCTCCCGCGTCTTCGGCGTGCATTCCTATTCGGTCGGGCTCTCGACGGGCACCTCGATGGGGGAGCTCTTTTCCGCCGCCCTTAAAGTCTGCCCCAAGGAGGGCACCTTCAAGGTGGATACCCACCGCGCCGACAAGAAGTATCCCAAAACTTCCATGCAGCTCAACGCCGAAGTGGGGGGGTACCTTCTCGATAAGAACCCCGCCCTTAAGGTGGACGTCCACGCCCCGCAGCACACCGTCTGCCTCGACATCCGCGAAAACGGCACCGCGCTCGTCTTTTCGGCGTTCGAGCCGGGCGTCGGCGGCATGCCCGTCGGCACGTCGGGCAAGGGGGTGCTCCTCATCTCGGGCGGCATCGACTCTCCCGTCGCGGGCTACATGATGGCAAAGCGCGGCATGAGCGTCGAACTTCTGCATTTCCACAGCTACCCCTACACCAACGACGGGGCGAAGGAGAAAGTCAAGGAGCTCGCCCGCGAGCTTTCCCGCTTCTCCCACTCCGCCCGCCTCGTAACGCTCAACGTCGCGCACATCCAGGAAGAGATCCACGCAAAGTGCGCGCCCGAACTCAACGTCACCCTTTTGCGCCGCTTCATGTACCGCCTTGCGGAGCGCCATGCAAAACAGATCGGCGGGCAGTGCCTCATCACGGGCGAAAGTTTAGGCCAGGTCGCGAGCCAGACCATCGAGGGCATCACCTCCTCGAACGCCGTCGTCTCGCTCCCCGTCCTGCGCCCCCTCATCGGCTTCGATAAGGACGAGATCATTTCGATCTCGCGCAAGATCGGCACTTACGAGACGTCCGTCCTCCCGTATGAGGACTGCTGCACCGTCTTCCTGCCCGAATTCCCCGCCATCAAGCCCAAGCTCTCCTTCGTCGAAGAGGAGGAAAATAAGCTCGATGTCGCCCGCCTCATGGGCGAGGCGATGGCAAGCAAAGAGGTCTTCGATCTCACCGAATAAACAGATCGGAAG
>URMI01000267.1 GCA_900548845.1 uncultured Clostridia bacterium
AAGCGGCGGCGACCCTCGGGTCGCCGCCGCACAGTTCTGTCCAAAAGCAATTATTCCTTTTCCAGTATGTAGAAGCGATAGCTGTCCTTCAAAAGCGCGGCAGCCCCTGCGGGGTCGGCAAGTTCGCTGCTGCGGACGGGCTCATGCACGTCCTCGGGCACAATATATCGCGTCCAGTTCTCGGGGTCTTCGAATACGACCCGTTCGAGCTCGTCGCACCCGAAGAAGGCATCCGCGCCGATCGTCGTCACGCTCTTAGGGATCGCGATCTCCTCAAAGGCGCAGTCCTTGAACGCCTCGCACCCGAGATACACAAGCTCTTCGTTGAGCACAACGCCGCCGCTGAAGTCTCCCCAATTTCCGAACGCGCCGTCCGCAATGGTGTGCGTGCCTTTGGGTACTGTATAGCTGTCGCCCGTCACGCGGCCTGCATCCAAAAGATGGCAGCCCGCAAACAGCACGCCGTCCTTCCAATTCGCCTCATTGTCGTAATAAGGGGTGAACGCAAGCACTTCCATGCCCATTTCGCAGACGGAGTCGGGGAAGACGACGGAAGCAAGCTCATCGCAGTCGTAGAATGCCCGGTCTCCGATGCGTTCGACCCCTTCGGGCAGCACGATCTCTTTGAGCGCGCACCCGTCAAAGGCAGAACTGCCGATGCTCTTCACGCCCGCGGGGATCTCGATCTTAGCAAGCGATCCGCAGGCGCGGAACGTCGCATTTTCGATGGAAGCAAGCCCTTTTGGCAGCGTCACTTCGGTAAGCGCTTCGCACTCTGCAAAGACGGAGCTCCCGAGATAGGTCACGCTGTCGGGCAGCGTCACGCTGGTAAGTTCGCGGCAGCCGCGGAAGGCGTCATAGTAGATGTCCGTCACCGTCTCGGGCAGGGTGAGGGAAGCGATCGCGCAGCCGCCGAACGCGCCCACGGGAATGACGCTGAGTCCGCTCCCGAATTCGATGTCCTGAAGGGTAGTACAGCCTGCAAAGGCATACATGCCCATTTCTATGAGAGAATCGGGCAGCACGGCGCCCTCAAGCGTGTTCAGGTTATAAAAGGCGTTCTCGCCGATGCTCGTCACGCCCTCGGGGATGACGACGCGCTCCAAACCCTCTGCGCGGTTCAGGGCAAACCCCTGCGCTTTGACGGCGGTCACGGGCTTCCCTTCGTATTCGCTCGGGATGACGATCTCTTCGGGTATCTCTTTACTGCTGTCGGCAGAGACCTGCAAGCTTCCGTCGGCAAGCGTTTCAAAGACGAGGCATTCATTCCCCGTATTCCCGCCGGGCGTGTTCCCGCCGGGCGTGTTCCCGCCGGGCGTATCGCCCGTATCGTTGCAGGCGGCAAGCCCGCAGGCAGCCAACGCCGCCGCCAGAACGGCAAACGGCAAAACAAGTTTTCTTTTCATAAATTCCCCCTTGTTTGTTTGTATTCATTCTATCACACCGCGCTCCTCTTTGCAAGCAGGGGGGGGGTACATCATGTTGAAAACCGCCATTTCCTCGCCTCCTCGCCCGCCCTCGCCTCCTCGTCATCGCCCCCGCGCCGCGCCCATGCAGAAAGGCTTGACATTTTCCCCCAGATATGTTATACTGCTCCTTCGGAAAAAAGAGAGGAATTCTATGTTAGAACTTCAGAATATCACCTTCGAAGTGGAGGAGAACGGCCAAAGAAAGCGCATTTTAAACGACGTCTCCCTCACGATCGACGAACGCTTCGTGGCGATCACGGGCCCCAACGGCAGCGGCAAGAGCACGCTCGCCAAGATCATTGCGGGCATCCTCACGCCCACGGGCGGCAAACTCATCTTCAACGGAGAGGACATCACGCCTCTTTCCGTCACCGAGCGCGCAAGGCGTGGCATCTCGTTTGCCTTCCAGCAGCCCGTGCGCTTCAAGGGCATCACGGTAAAAGACCTCATCTCGCTCGCGGCGGGCAAGCACATCACGGTGGGGGAGGCGTGCGGCTATCTCTCCGAAGTGGGCCTCTGCGCGCGCGACTATATCGACCGCGAAGTCAACGCTTCTCTTTCGGGGGGCGAGTTAAAGCGCATCGAGATCGCGACCGTCCTCGCCCGCGGCACTTCTCTTTCCGTCTTCGACGAGCCCGAAGCGGGCATCGACCTCTGGAGCTTCCAGAACCTCATCTCGGTGTTCGAAAAAATGAGATCGGAAGAGCACACGTCT
>URMI01000268.1 GCA_900548845.1 uncultured Clostridia bacterium
TACACGACGCTCTTCCGATCTAAGGGCGCAAAATGTTACAAGTTGAGTAGTTTTTTGGCGTTTCCGCCCAGGATGAGCGCCTTTTCCTCGTCAGAAAGGGGGCAGCTCTCGATACGTTCGACCTGCTCCTTGTGCTCCGCCCATGGGCTATCCGTGCCGAAGAGGACGCGCTCCGCGCCGAGAAGGCGCACAAGCTCCGCAAATTTTTGCTTGGAAAGCTGTTTGACGCGGCTTTCTTTGGGGAAATCGTCGAAGTAGGCGATATCGCCGAGGGTGAAGGCGGTGTCGAAGAGGAGCTCGGTATCGGCGAGCCAGTCTTTAACTTCCTCCCAAAGCTGCCAGCCGCCGAGGTGCGCGACGATGAGCTTTTTGGGTTTGACGGCTTCGTACAGGATGCGCGTCTGACGGGGGGATGCCCATTCGCCCGGGATGCCGATATCGACGCCCCCGTGCACGAGGGTAATGAGCCCGAGCTCTTCCGCATAGCCGACGATGCGCTGATAGCGGATGTCGTCGAAGGTGACCTGCTGATAGGCGGGGTGGAGCTTGAAGCCCTTGAGCCCGAGCTCTTGGATGAGGCGGAGCTCTTCCTTATAGTTGGGCGTATCGGGGTGCATGCCGCCGAAGGAAAAGACGTGCGTTTTGTCGGTCTGTTCGTTGACTTCCGCGGCGGCGCGGTTGATCTTTTCCGTCTTCAAGGGATTGGTGACGACGGGCTGCACGACGGCGAGAGAGACGCCCGCCTCTTTGATGGCGGAAGAGAGCCCTTCGACGGTGCCGTCCGAAAAGGAATGCGTATGGCTGCGCCCTTCAAGCGAGCAGACCGTCTGTTTGGCGATCGCATCGGGAAAGGTGTGGGTATGGATATCGATGATCTCGTGATTTTGCATAGGATACTTCTTTGTGCTTTTCCAAACAGTATATCACATTTTTTCATAAAGGGGAAATGTTTGCAAGGCACTTCCGCAAATTCGGACAAATTTTTTGCGAACTTCCTGTAATTCGTTTGTAATTTTATGCGGAATATGGTAATATCAATGGGAAAATTTGCAAGTTAAGGTGAGAATATGCAGATCGTATTATATCTCGTCATGCTCGTCCTCTTTTTCGGCGTGATGATCGCGGTGGGCTTCGTCTGCCGCAGGAAGTCGCGGACGTCGCAGGGCTTCATGCTGGGCGGCAGGAGCGTGGGCCCGTGGCTCACGGCGTTTGCCTACGGCACGAGTTACTTTTCCGCCGTCGTCTTCGTGGGGTATGCGGGGCAGTTCGGCTGGAAGTTCGGCGTCTCGTCGACGTGGATCGGGCTCGGCAACGCGCTTTTAGGCTCCCTTCTTGCGTGGGTGGTGCTGGGAAGAAGGACGCGCGTCATGACGCAGCATCTTAAAAGCTCCACGATGAGCGATTTCTTTGCCAAGCGCTATTTTTCGCCCGCGCTCAAGATCGCGGCGGCAATCATCATCTTCATCTTCCTCATTCCCTATACGGCGTCTCTCTACAACGGGCTTTCGCGCCTCTTTGAGATGGCGTTCCACATTGATTTCTGGATCTGCATCGTCATCATGGCGGTGCTCACCGCGGTGTACGTTGTCGCGGGAGGCTATACGGCGACCGCCATCAACGATTTCATCCAGGGCATCATCATGCTCGTGGGCATCGTGGCGGTCGTGGCGGCGGTCATCGTGAACGGCGGCGGCTGGGAGCAGATCTTTACCGATCTTTCGCAAATTCCCGCCGATAACGGTTCCGGACAGCTCGGCGTCTTCACGTCCTTCTTCGGCCCGGATATCCTTTCTCTTCTCTCCGTCGTTATTTTAACGTCGCTCGGCACCTGGGGGCTTCCGCAGATGGTGCAGAAGTTCTATGCCATCAAGGACGAGCAGGCGATCAAGAAGGGGACGCTCATCTCCACGCTGTTTGCCCTCGTCGTGTCGGGCGGGTGCTACTTCCTCGGCGGATTTTCCCGCCTCTATCCCGAAGCGTTCGCCTCGGGCAGTTATGACGCGATCATCCCCGCGATGGTCTCCGAACTTTCGCCCTTCCTCATCGGGCTCGTCATCATCCTCGTGCTGTCTGCTTCCATGTCGACGCTCTCCTCGCTTGCGATGGCGTCTTCGGCAAGTCTTACCATCGACCTCATCTCGCCCGCGGCAAGGAGCAAAGACAAGCCTTTGAC
>URMI01000269.1 GCA_900548845.1 uncultured Clostridia bacterium
GATCTGTCTTCTTCGAAGCCGCCAAGTTCGCGCGCGACAGTGTGAGAAAGACTTCCCGCGCTTTGGGTCAGCGCAGCGATTCTTCCTCCCGCTTTGAAAAGGGCGTCGATGCCTACACCTGCCCCGTCGCGATGGATAGAGCTTTGCATCTCGCCGAAGAGCTCGGCTGCGGCGCGCCCACCTGCTACCGCGCCGACGTCAACGCGCAGGACCTTACCCCCAAGACGCTCCGCGTCACGATGGAGCAGATCGATTCCCTTCTCGGCATCAAGGTGCCCAAGGAAGAGGCTGCCGCCATCTTGAAGCGCCTCTTCTTCGAGGTGAAAGAGGAAGGGGAAGCGCTCCTCGTCACCGTGCCCTTATGGCGCGAGGACGTGGACGGCTGGCCCGACCTTGCCGAAGAGATCATCCGCATGTACGGGTACGAGCACATCGAGCCCACTTTTCTCACGCGCGCGTCCGTCACCCACGGCGGCTGGACGAGCGCCCAGCAGCAGGAGCTCAAATTCAAGCGGGTGCTTGCGGGCGAGGGCTTCTTCGAGGCGTGCAATTATTCCTTCTATTCGCCCAAAGATTTCGACCTCTTCCGCCTGCCCGAAGACGCGCCCGAACGCCGCGCCATCCGCATTCTCAACCCCATCGGCGAAGATCTTTCCGTCATGCGCACTTTCCTTGCGCCCGCGATGCTTCAGAACGTCGTGCGCAACGTGCGCCGCGGCAACGCGGAAGGGCGGCTGTTTGAGCTTGCCAACGCCTATCTTGCCGAGGAGCTCCCCTTGAAGGCGCTCCCCAAAGAGAATAAGCGCGTGACGCTCGCCGTCTGGGGCGATAACGATTTCTTCGATCTGAAAGGCGCCGTGGAAGCGGTCGCCGAGAGTTTTTCGCTCCGCCTTTCCTTCGGGCGCAGCGAAAAGCCCTTCCTGCACCCCGGGAAGACGGCGATCATTCGTATGGGCGAGCGCGAAGTGGGCTGGATGGGCGAACTGCACCCTTCGCTCGCCGAAGAGCTCGCCCTCGAAAAGCCCGTGTATCTTGCCGAGTTCGACTACGACGCCCTTGCGAGGAAGTTCGCAAAGGACATCGTCTATCATAACCTGCCCAAATTCGAGAGCGTGCAGCGCGACCTTGCCGTCGTCGTCGAGGAGAAGGTGACGTGCGCCGAGCTCGAAAACGCCATCCTGCGCGCCTGCAAGGCGGCGAAGAAGGCAGAGCTCTTCGACGTCTACCGCTCCGCTCAGGTGGGCGCGGGCAAGAAGAGCATGGCGTTCCGCATCACCTTCTCCCCCGAAGAGACGGCGGAAAAACCGCTCTCGCCCGAGGCGGTGGACGGCTTCTTCCATAAGATCGTGGGGAATCTGGCGCACAACTTCGGCGCAGAATTAAGGTAACTTCCGAGCGCGGAAAGCGGGCGGCGGACTGAGGCGGATGCCGACGAAGGCGCGACTGCTTTCCGGAGGAACTTAAGCAGAGGGAACATTATGATACTCAAAAACGGAAAAAAAGAGATCTTCGTCTACGAATGGCCTGTGGAAAGCCCCAAGGCCATCGTGCAGATCGTGCACGGCATGGCGGAGCATGCGGGGCGGTACGACGCGTTCGCACGCTTTCTGAACGGGCACGGCTATTATGTCGTCGCGGACGACCACCGCGGCCACGGCAAGACGGACGAAAAGTCGCTCGGCTATGCCCCCAAGGATATGTTCGAGAACACCCTCTCCGACGAGGCGCTCCTTCTTGAGACCGTGCAGAAGATGTATGCCGATACGCCCGTCATCGTGCTGGGCTTTTCCTACGGCTCCTTCCTGACGCAGCACTTCATCGCCCGCCACGGCGAACAGCTCGCGGGGGCGGTCGTCGCGGGCAGCTCCTATAAAAAGGATGCCGAGGTGTATTTG
This sequence comes from uncultured Clostridia bacterium, assembly GCA_900548845.1. Lineage (GTDB taxonomy): Bacteria > Bacillota > Clostridia > Christensenellales > Borkfalkiaceae > Gallimonas. The sequence continues at coordinate 1,896 of URMI01000269.1, forward strand.
GGCAGCGTCGTCGCGGCGCTCGGGAGCTTTTTCTGCGGCGAAAAGAAGCCTGCAAAGCTCATCGAAAAGCTCTCCTTCGGCGCATACGCCAAGGGGTTTGCTGGCGGCGCGTGGCTCTCGACGGACGACGAGAACAACAAGGCGTATGCAAGCGACCCCTTCTGCGGGTTCACCTGCTCCTTCCGCTTCTATTCCGACTTCTTCCGCGGCCTTCGCGGGCTCTATACGCCCGCATACGCAGATCGGAAGAGCGT
>URMI01000270.1 GCA_900548845.1 uncultured Clostridia bacterium
CTCTTTCCCTACACGACGCTCTTCCGATCTGCCGTTTGTGAAACCGCTGTCCATCATATCACTTTTTGCCGGGGAAGAGCATCCCCGCAAGCTCTGCCTGGTGCGCCTCTTTGTCCGCCGCCAAAAGCGAGGAAAGGGAGAGGTCGCGGTCGCACGCGCTGTTGCGCAGGATGACCCCGCCCGAAATTTTGGCGCCCTCTTCCGAAACGGTCAGCGCCTTTTCGCGCACGACGGGGAGCTTTTTGACGCCCGCAAGGAAGGGATAGCCCTCCGCAAGCACGACTTCATCCCCCTTCTCCGCATAGCGTTCGAGAAGGGAGGAAACGAGCGCGAGCGAGGCGTCCTCTTCGAGCTTGGAGAGCCTGTCCTCCGCGCGGCCGTACACGACGTCGATGACGCGGCGCTTTCCCGAGAGGGCGATCTTCTGCGCGTCCAGCCGCGCCGCCGCGCGCCTGCCTTCGAGCAGGGCGAGCCGCTTTTTCTCGCACTCTTTCTGCGCCTTTTCCCGCTCTCTTGCCGCGGCGTCCTCCGCGTTCTTGCGGATGCTCTCCGCGCGGGATGCCGCCTCTTCGAGCATTGCAGAAGCTTCCGCTTCGGCGTCGCTCAAAATGCGGCCGATGATGTCCTGTTTCCCCATACCGAACCCCCGAACGACTTACGCAATGAAGGGAGCGACGAGGATGATGGAGATGATGAGGCCGAGGATGGCGTAGAACTCGATCATCGCGGGATAGATGATGAGCTTGCCCGAAAGGGGCTCCTGCTTGCCGACCGCGTAGATACAGTTGGCGGACGCCTTGCCCTGATAGATGCCCGAGACGAGGCCCGCAATTGCCATAGGCAGCACGGCGCCGAGGAGCGCCCAGCCTTCGACGGTACCCATCGCGGTGTCGCCGAGGGCGCCCGATGCGATGATGCCGATGATGAAGCCGTAGATACCCTGCGTCGCGGGAAGGAGCACGAGGACGAGCACCTTGCCGAAGAGCTTGGGGTTCTCGCTCAGAACGCCCGCAGCCGCCGCGCTCGACTTGAAAAGGCCGATGCACGAGCCGATGCCGCACAGGAAGACGCACATTGCAACGCCGATCATAGCGATCGCATAGCCATAGGGCGTCGCCGCCACCGTTTCCGCCACAGTATTAGGATCCATAGAAAAACCTCCAAATTGTTTCCCGTTTATGTTTTTTCAGGCGAATCCGCCTTTTTGCCGTTGTTTTGCTTTTACGCCCGCGCGGGAGCCGCCGCGCCGCTCTTTTTTTCGCGCTTCTCCGCCGCATAGGGCTTCACGAAGACGTGCTCATGCTTGCTGCCGAGCGGCACGAAGAGTTCGCCCTCGCCTTCGTAGAACCTGCCGTAAAACTCCACATACTGCAGTCTCGCGTCGTGGATATACGCGCCGAGAAGGCCGATCGCCAGGTTGAAGACATGGCCGACGAGCATCAGAAGGACGCCGAGCACCGCGAGCACGCCGCCGCCCGTGATGAAGCCGACCGCGTACTGAGAGACGATCTGCGCGATGACCGCGCCCGAGAGCATGAGCCCGTAGAGGCGCGCATAGCTCAAAATATCCGACATATAGTTGATGATGCCGTACAGCGTGCCGAAGCCCTTCGAAAGCTTGCCGAAGAATTTTTCGTGCCTGCCCGCCGCGATCATGGCGATGACGAGCGTGACGCCCGCCGTGATGCCGCCCACCGTCACGAGGATCGGGATGTTCCATTCTTCGACAAGACCCGCGATGGCAAGCCCCGCGCCGAGGGAGAAGACCGCCCAGACGACGCCGTCGAGGATGCCGTCCAAAACTTCTCCCCTCCTCCAGCACTGCACCGCCTTGCAGACATAACCCGCAAGCAGCTGCACGATGCCGAGGAGCATCGCAATGACGAGCACGGCGGGGATGCCGATGCCCGCGAACGTCCACATATCGCTCTGCGCGTTGGGGAGCACCGTCGGGATGGGCAGCGTGATGCCGAAGAGCGAGTTGAAAAGGAACCCCCAGATGACGGCGAAGATGCCGCCGATCGCAAACACGCCCGCAAGCGCGCCGAGGCCGCCCTTTCTGCCCCTGTTCTTGTATTTGAGCCAGCCGCCGCCCAGCATCATGAGGAGCCCGTAGCCGATATCCGCCATGATAGATCGGAAGAG
>URMI01000271.1 GCA_900548845.1 uncultured Clostridia bacterium
GCAGGCAGAAAAGAGCGTTTCGTCCACTTCCTCCTGCGTCGGGTGCAGGGCGTTCTGCGGCATTTTGACGGGCCCGCACCGCCCCAAGGGCACGAACGCTCCCAGAATGTTGCCATAAAGCGGCCTTGCCGCGCGCACGCGCAGTTCGAAGAGATGCCCTTGATCGACGTGCGACACGGCTTCTTTGAGCCGCGGAGAGAGAAATTCCAGCATCGCTCTATTGTATGGAACGCAAAAACCGAATATGAGAAAAGCCGCCCCGCGAAGGGAGCAGCCTTTTTCAAAACTTTGTCGAAAAAACTCCCCGCATGTGCGGGGAGCTCTTGGAAAGCCAATTATTCGATGACGAACACGTTGACGGAATTGTTCTTGACGGTCGCCTTCAGGGCGGTGCCTTCGAGCACGTATTCCGTAACGGTGGGCTCGATGTTGTGCGTCTTGCCCGCCTTCATCTTGATCTCGTTGATGACGGTGGGATCCTCGTGCCAAAGCGTCGTCTGCGTGACCTTGCTCTTGGGCCCGAAGTTGACGAGGTCTGCCTCCATCTCTTCGTCCTGCCCGGAGACGTTGACGACTTTCAAATAGATCTTGCCGTCGTCGCCGACCGTAACGCTGTTGAAGACGCGCTCGTTGACCTTCCAGATGTTCTTGAAGAGGATCTCGTGCCAGTGGCCGTCCTTCTGAAGATAGGCGTTGAAGGTCTTATGCGTGTAGATGAGCTTCATCTTGTTGCCTTCGGGGCTGTAACCGATGAACTTATCCTTGCCCATCATCTCGCAGACGGTGCGGATGAAGTCCACGCGCTTATCGAAGGAGACGTCGTAACCCTTGTGGTTCTTGCCGTACTGGCAGCAGATGGAGAAGCCTGCGCTGTCCATCGTGCCCGCGTCGCGCACATCCTTGACGCCGACACCCGCGATGAAGCTCTGCTCGCCCGAAAGGCGCTTGAAGTCGATCTCCACTTCGCAGTCGGTGAAATCCTGCGCGTCGTAATAAAAGCCGTTGAAGGCGTCGCTCTCTTCGATGATGAGCTTGCCGTCCTCGATATGGCCGCCGCGGCAGTTGGGATAGACCTTCCAGTCGCCCATGCCGTCCTTGAAGTCGTGGAAGTAGACGACGTCGCCCGTCTTGATATCCTTGACCTTGACGGAGGTGACGGCGCTTGCCGTGCGGTGACCACCGATGAGAAGGCCGCCCGCGTTGTCTTCATTGACGGGCGCGACGTCGGTGAGCGTATAGCTGCCCGTGTTGCCCGCGAACATCTGCTGCACATAGTAGTTGGGGGTGAGCATGATATCGCGCGCGTTGAACCAGATCATGTTGGGCGTCCAGCGGTAGTTGTAGGTGGAGGCAAACAGAGGCGCATAGCACGTCATCTTGACGACGTCGGAGTTTCGCTCGCAGCCCGTAAGGAAGGCGGCTTCGGAGAGCGCCGAACGCAGGTTGTTGTCGCCGTTGAGGCGGCCTCTGCCGTCTGCCATCGTGTGCATCGCGTACTCGCCCATGAACACCTTGGCGCCGTCGCGGTCGTAGCAGTCGTAGCGCTTGGTGTTGTCGATGAACCACTGATAGGAGTTGTAGACGTGCTCGTCGACGATCATGTCGCGGTACTTCTCGTTGATGACCTTCCAGGAGTCGTTGGAGTCGGAGGGACGGATATCGACGCCCGCCGTCGTCACGACGGTGATGTGGAAGAGATCGAGAAGGTCGGTCTGTCTCCCCTTATACATGTACTGGCGCACGCCGATGAGGCACGCCTGGAAGTTATCGAAGTACTCGAAGCCCCAGTTCTCGTTGCCGATGCCGATGTATTCAAGCTCGAAGGGTTCGGGATGGCCCATGTCGGCACGCACCTTCGCCCAATGGGACTCGTTGGCATCGGAGGAAGAGACGTCGCCCTTTGCAAAGAAGATGAGATCGGCGACGTTGTCGATGACTTCGGTCTGGAACTCGCTCGTGCCGGGCATGATGCGCTGATAGCCCGTCTTGCGCTGCTCGCCCATACGGATCTGGCACAGAAGCCCGCAGTGGAGCACGGGGAGAGGCGCCATCTTCAGATCTTCGCACAGGCAGAAGTACTCATAAAAGCCGATGCCGTACGACTGCATGTAGCGCCACACGTTGGGGATCTGCTTGCGCTGTTC
>URMI01000272.1 GCA_900548845.1 uncultured Clostridia bacterium
CTCTTTCCCTACACGACGCTCTTCCGATCTTTTTCACCGCCTCGAACGTCGTTTCGAGCTGCACGCCCACCTTGCCCGCGCTCATCATGAGGGGGCCGTCCTTTGCCGTCTCGTGGAAGAAGGTCGGGAAGAGCTTCTTCATGCCGAGGGGCGAGCATCCGCCGTGGACATAGCCCGTGAGCGGGAAGAGCTCCTTCTGCGGCAGCATCTCGACGGACTTCTCCCCCGCCGCCTTCGCCGCCTTTTTGAGGTCGAGCTCCGCCGCCACGGGGATGACGAACACATAGTATTTTCTCGGGCTGCCCACGGTGACGAGCGTCTTGAAGGCGCGTTCGGGGTCCTGCCCCAAAGCTGCCGCCACTTCCTTGCCCGAGAGCGCGCCGCCCTCGTAGGTATGCACCTTGTACTCTGCGCCCGCCCGTTCTAAAAAGCGCATGGCGTTGGTCTTTTCCATCGATCTGCTCCTATTTGCTCCTATTTGCTCTGAGAAAAGCGGGAGGTCTCCCCTCCCGCCGTGTTGTTGTGACGCCGCGTTGTTGCGGTGCCGCGATATTGCGGTGCAGCCCGTCCTCAGCCGAGATACTTCCTCAGCTCCTTGATGACGAGGTCTGCAATATAACGGCAGCCGCGGTGCGTGGGATGCACGCCGTCCGTCGAGAACTGCCTCGGGTCGATGTCCTGCGTCACGCCCGTGAAGATCTCGTCCACGGGGATGAGGGTGAGCTCCTGCTCTTCGGCGATGGCGCGGATGATCGCAAGGAACTTGTTGAGGAAGGGGCGGAAGCGCTGCTTGTCGCCGATGGGCAGCACATAGGGCTGCACGAGGAAGAGCGTGGCGCCCGTTCCCTTGAGCTCCTTGACAAGTTCGCGGTAGTTGGCTTCGAACTGTTCGGGGGTGACGACCTCGCCTAAGGAGAAGCGGCACCACACGTCGTTGACGCCCACTTCAAGCACGATGAAATCGGGGTGCTCGTCGATGACGTCCTCTTTGACGCGCGCCAAAAGGTCTGCGGTGCGGTTGCCACCCACGCCGCGGTTGACGATCTCGATCCTCTCGTCGGGGTAAAGCAGGCGGAGCTTGCCCGCCGCGATCTTGACGTAGCCCACGCCGAGATCGTTGGGATCGAGCAGGTTGCGGCCGGACTCGGTGATGGAGTCGCCGAAAAATACGATCTTCATAGTTCCCCTCACTTTGCGTACTTCGCGTTGTACGCTTTGATGCACTTTTTGATGATCTCCACGGCGTCGTCGCGGTGCGCGATCTCGCGCACGGTCGTCTTCTTGTGTTCGAGCGATTTATACACTTCGAAGAAGTGCATCATTTCCTCGAAGATGTGCTGGGGCAGCTCGTGGATGTCGTAATAGCTGTTGTAGGTGGGATCCTTGAAGGGGATGGCGATGATCTTTTCGTCCAAAGCGCCGCTGTCGATCATCTTGATGACCCCGATGGGATAGCAGTTCATGAGGGTCATGGGATAGATGGACTCGTTGCAGAGGATGAGGACGTCCAAAGGGTCGCCGTCGTCCGCGAGGGTGCGCGGAATGAACCCGTAGTTGGCGGGATAGACCGTGGAAGTGTAGAGCACGCGGTCGAGCTTTAAGATGCCCGTCTCCTTATCGAGCTCGTACTTCGCCTTGCAGCCCTTGGGGATCTCGACGAGCGCTTCGAAATTGCTCGGCGTGATGCGTGAGGGATCGATATCGTGCCAGATGTTCATAGCAGTTTCTCCTTATTTTGACCTTGCTTTCACTTATCCCGTCTATTTTAGCATACTTTCCCGCCCGCCGCAAGAGGAGAAAGAAATTTTTTCGGATTTTTTTACTTTCTCGGGAAAAAACTTTGACTTTCGGGGCGAAGTATGCTATATTGTTACAGTGCCTGCGGGGCGGATACGGGAAAACCCTCCGCGGTGCAAAAGGGAATATTTTTTACAAACTTGACATGCGGTGATACCCAAGAGGCTCAAGGGGCGCCCCTGCTAAGGGCGTAGACGTGTTACAGCGTGCGAGGGTTCAAATCCCTCTCACCGCGCCATGGAAAAGGGAGTTGACTTTCGTCAGCTCCCTTTTCCGTTGTACCGTTTTTGAGAGGGATTTGAGGGTGGAGGCGCGAGTGCGAGCGAGCGGTTTGCGCGCGAATT
>URMI01000273.1 GCA_900548845.1 uncultured Clostridia bacterium
TTTTCTTGGTATGAACGAATTGAACCACAGCCGCCGATCGCGCACGGAATGGGCAGGAAAATAAATATCGGCTGTCGGTTCACGCGAGCCCGAAGGGCGACGCTTCGCCACCCAACGCCTTTGGCGTTGCACGAGCGTAGCCGAAGTAGGGGACCCCTTTAGGGGTGTCGGCGAATTCCTGTCGACCGCACCAAACCGAGGATAAGGGCGCATCTTGCGCCCTTTCTTCATGTCGCGGGCTTCGGTCATTTACCTCTTAGTAAACTCCCTCGCCCACGCATTTGAAAGAACGCCATCTGCAACCCTTTTGCTCGGTTTGGGAACCCACGTCGCCGCAGGGCGCATAACAAAACAGCTTGGCAAAACGCCAAGCTGTTTTTCGTTTGTGTGTCGGGTCTTACTGCATTGAAATTACACAAGACCGCGCTCTTTCAGCGCTTTAAGCGCTTCATCGACCTTTTCACGGAGCGCCGCCTCGTCGCCGTCGTTTTCGATCACAAGGCAGCCGTCGGGAAGAGGGCCGTCGTAGTCGAACTGCTGCTTCATGCGCGCTTCCGCCCGTTCGGCGTTCAGCCCGTCGCGGGTGACGACTGCGCGGATGCGCTCCTCCTTGTTTCTGAGGACGACGATCGCGCCGTCAAATTGTTTGGTCATGCCGCTTTCAAAGAGCAGGGGGACTTCCGCAAAGCAGGTTTTTTTGGCGCCGTCCATGTTGCGCTGCAAGCGTTCCGAAATGCGCGGGTGGGCATAGGCGTTGAGCGTTTCAAGCGCTTCCTTGTCCGAAAAGACGAGGGCGGCAAGCGCCGTTTTTTGCAATTTCCCGTCCTTCACGCAGGTAGGGAAGAGGGCGCAGAGGCCATCCAAATAGCTCTTCTCGCTCAGAAGGGTGCGGTTGATCTCGTCGCAGGAAAAGACGGGATAGCCGCGCTCTTTCAGGATGCGGCACACGGCGCTCTTGCCGCTGCCGATGCCGCCCGTTATCGCGATCTTATTTGGCATCGTACCAGCTCCTTCCCGTCGAGACGTCCGCGATGAGCGGCACTTCGAGCTTTACCGCTCCTTCCATCTCTTCCTTCAAGACGGCTGCCGTCCGCTCCGCTTCCTCTTCGGGCGTATCGAGGATGAGTTCGTCGTGCACCTGCAAGACGAGTCTGGCGTGCAGCCCCTCCTCTTGGAGACGGCGCCGGACGGCGAGCATGGCGAGCTTGATGATGTCGGCAGAGCTCCCCTGAAGGGGCATGTTCATGGCGGCGCGTTCGCCGAAGGAGCGCGTCGTGTAGCTCGAGGACTTGAGTTCGGGCATATAGCGCTTTCTGCCGAGGATGGTCGTCACATAGCCGTCCTCGCGGGCGCGGCGCACGTTTTCGTCCATATATTCGCGGACTTCGGGGTAGGTCGCAAAATAGCCGTCGATATAGCTCTGCGCTTCGGACGCGGAGCAGCCGACGTCCTTGGAAAGCCCGTAGGCGGAGATGCCGTAGATGATGCCGAAGTTGACTGCCTTGGCGCGGCGGCGAAGCTCGGGCGTGACCTGTTCGGGCGGCACTTTGAAGATGAGGGAGGCGGTGGCGGCGTGGATGTCCTTGCCTTCGTGATAGGCTTGGCGAAGAAGCTTTGCGCCGCTGAAATGGGCGAGGAGCCTCAGTTCGATCTGCGAGTAGTCGGCGTCGACGAGCACGTTTCCTTCGCGGGCGATGAAGAGCTTTCTCAGTTCCCTGCCTTCCTCGCGGCGGACGGGGATGTTCTGAAGGTTGGGGTTGGCGCTCGAAAGCCGTCCCGTCGTCGTCATCGTCTGGTTATAAGTCGTATGCACGATGCCCTCTTTGATGAGCGGTCGGATGCCGTCGATGTAGGTGGAGCGGAGTTTCTGGATCTCCCGGTAGCGCAGGATGAGGCGGGCGATCTCGTGCTCGCCCGCAAGCTGTTCGAGCACTTCGGCGTTGGTGGAATAGTCGCCGCGCGCCGTCTTCTTGACGCCCTTGGTGCTGTAACCCAATTTTTCAAAGAGCACTTCGGAAAGCTTCATCGAAGAATTGAGGTTGAATTCGCAGCCCGCGAGCGCATAGATGCGCTTCGTGAGCGTTTCCATCTCCGAAGCATAGCGCGCGGAAAATTCGGGAAATTTTTCCTCGTCCACGCGC
>URMI01000274.1 GCA_900548845.1 uncultured Clostridia bacterium
CGAAGGGGGAAGGGGAGCTCCTTCCCCTCGTCGAGGAGCGCAAAGATGCGCTTGTGCGCGCAGTCCCGCGCCGTGTAGATGGTGCCCGAAAGAAGCACGCTGTCTCCCGCGCGCAGGCTCTCTTTCTGTTCTTTGGTCATGGGAAGGGTGATGCGCTTCATCACAGCACCTCCTTTTCACAGCGCACGCAGTGGCACTGGATGTTGACGGCGACGGGGAGCCCTGCAATGTGCGTCGGGGCAAGTTCGCAGCTCACGCCGATGGCGGTCGTCTTCCCGCCGAAGCCCTGCGGCCCGATATCGAGCGCGTTGATGCGTTGAAGCGCCTCTTCCTCGATGGAAGCAACGTCTTTTCTGGGATTGCGGCTCCCCACGTCGCGGGTGAGCGCCTTTTTCGCAAGGAAGGCGCACGAATCGAAGCACCCGCCGATGCCCACGCCCACATACACGGGCGGGCAGGGGCGGGAACCCGCTTTTCGTACCGTCTCCACGATGGCGTTTATAATGCCCTCGCGCCCTTCGGCGGGGGTGAGCATATAGAGCCTGCTCATATTTTCGCTGCCGAATCCCTTGGGAAGATAGGTGATCTCCGCCTTGTCTCCCTCTTCGATCTCCACATGCAGGTGCGCGGGGGTGTTGTCGCCCGTGTTGACGCGCGTCAAGGGGTCGCAGATGCTCTTTCGGAACTTCCCGTCCTCATAGGCGCGCCGCACGCCCTCGTTGACGGCGTCTTTTAAGGGCGCGCCGACAAGCTGCACCTCTTGGCCGAGCGATAGCAGGACGACCGCCATGCCCGTATCCTGGCAGACGGGCATTTGTTCCCGCTTTGCCGTCGTTTCGTTTTCCAGGAGCGCGGAGAGGGCAAACTCCGCCGCCCCCGTCTCGCGCTCTTTGGCGCTACTTAATGCCGCGCGGCAGCTGTCCGTCAGGATGAGCCCCGCCCGCCGCGCCATTTGGTAGACGCATTCTTCGATCTCTTTGGTGTCGATGATCCTCATGAAATATTCCCGTACAATGTAGTCTTTCCCTCATTATATCGTCTTTTTGTGAAAAAGCAATGTTTTTCCCCGTATCGGCTTGGCTTTTTCCAAAAAAAATGTTAAGATAGCGCTATGAACGAAGTCTCGGAAACAATTGCCGTTCTTCCGCCTGCCGACAGGCTGAAAGAATCGGGCATTGCATTTTCTTTGGCGGCGCTCCTGCCCGTCCTCGTCTCCCTCGTCCTCTCCGTCCTTGTCGCGGCGATGGGGGAGGGCGCGCAGAACGCCGTCTGGTACCGCTATCTTGCCTATTTTCTGCCACAGCTGTGCTTTGCGCTCTCGGCGGCGGTCTACTTCCGCCGCGCCCGCCATCCCTTTCCCGAGATGTACCGCGGCGCGAAATGGCAGTACTATCTCATCGCCCTTTTCATGCAGCTCGGGCTCCTCTTTTCTTTGGGCGAGCTCAACACGCTCTTCATCGGCTGGCTGGAAAAATTGGGCTACACCTCTTCGGAGTCCCCGCTCCCGCCCCTCGAAGGGGGCTGGCTCGCGCTCTCGCTCTTTGTCGTCGCCCTGCTTCCCGCCATCTTTGAAGAGACGCTCTTCCGCGGCATCCTCGCGCGTAATATGCACGGGGCGGGCTGGGGAACATGGGTCACCATCCTTGTCTCAGGCGCGATGTTCTCCCTCTTCCACGGTCGGCCCGAACAGACAATCTATCAGTTTTTCTGCGGCTGCTGCTTCGCGCTCATCGCCGTGCGCTCGGGGAGCGTCCTTCCCACCGTCCTTTCGCACTTTCTGAACAACGCGCTCATCCTTGTTCTGTCGGCGCTGGGCTTGGAGACGTTCTCGGGCGTCCTCTCCGTCGTCCTCATCGCCATCGGCGCCGTCTTCCTTGCGGGCTCGCTCGTCTTCCTCATCTTCTTCGATAAAAAGACAAACCGCAAGGGCGGCGCGCCGCGCGCGGGCGTCTTCTTCCTCGCGGCGGCGGTGGGGCTCATCATCTGCGCCGTGCAGTGGGCGAGCATGCTGCTTTTGGGGTTTATGTAATGTTTAAGGTGCATCTTGTCTGCGTCGGGAAACTCAAAGAGAGCTATTGGCGGGAGGCTGTCTCGGAATACAGCAAGCGCCTTTCCCGCTTCTGCGCG
>URMI01000275.1 GCA_900548845.1 uncultured Clostridia bacterium
CAGACGTGTGCTCTTCCGATCTGTCGTTGAGCGGGTCGCCCGTGATCTTCTCGTAAGAGCGGAAGTGAAGGAGGGTCAGATGCTCGTTCTCGTCGCCGCGTACGAAGCAGTTGTGGCCGGGGCCGTACACCTTGAGCGTCTCATCCGTCTGAAGCACGGGCCAGCGGCTCTTTCTCCACGAGAGGGGATCGAGAAGGTCGGAATTGAGGTCTGCCGTCAGCATGCCCATGCAGTAGCATGCGCCCGTCGCCGAAGCGGAGAAGGTGACATACACTTTGCCGTGGTGTTTGAGGACGGCGGGGCCTTCGTTGACCCAGAAGCCGCCGTCGCGTTCCCAGTCGTAGTCGGGCGTTGTCAGAAGCACCTGCACGGTGCGCAGCTTCACGGGGTTCTCAAGCTCTGCGATGTAGAGGTTGGAGATGCCGTTCACCGTTCCCACCTTCTGCGCCCAGATGGTGTACCACTTGCCGCGGTGTTCGAAGACGGTCATATCGAGCGAGAAATCGGTGAAGGAGTAAGGGTCGCCTTCCGCCGCCTGCATCATGCCCGCTTCCACCCAGCTGTCTTCCATGGGGTCGTCGCCTTCGCAGATGAGCGCGTAGGGCCTTATTTCCCAGATGCCGGGCAGTTCGCCCGCCGCGAAGTAGATGACCCATTTGCCCATGATGTAGTGGATCTCGGGCGCCCAGATGTGCGAAGCCATCTTGCCCGTGTTGTGGCGCACCCAGATGGTGCGGGGCGTGGCGGTCGCGATGCCGTTGATCGTATCTGCACAGCGCAGTTCGATGTGGTCATACTCCGGGCAGGTCGCCGTGAAGTAATATTTCTTGTTGAACTTGTAAAGATAGGGGTCGGCGCGCTGAGGCACCAGAGGGGAGAGATATTGCATTATTTCCACCATCCTATTTTGATCGTATCTATTTTACTACCTTTTTCCGACAAAGTCAATAGGGTATGGTCAATTTTTTGACTTCTTTGGCACAAGAAGCACATACACCGCGCCGATGCCCACGGCAATGACGCAGAGAATGATGATGATGCTCATGCGGAGCGCGTCCTCCCCGCCCGATTCCAGCATATCCTCCGTCACCTGCGCGGTATAAAGCGTGCCCGTTCCGTCCGTAAAGCATACGTCGAACGCGCCGTTTTCCGCTTCGTAGATCTTCACCTGCGTGCGTTCGGTGACGCGGATGGTGCGGCTGCGGTCGTCCGCCGCATAGAAGGTGATGCCGTCCGAAGCCTTCAGGTATCCTAAGCGGTAGTCGTCGTTTCCGGCGGGGATGGGGGAGGAGGCGGTGAGATAGGCAAGTGGCACATAGCCGTGCACGCCGCCCGCGCGCACTTCGGCAAACGCATAGCCGTCGATGGGGGTCACTTCCGCGATCACTTCCACCTCCGTCCCGCGGGGGAGCGTTTGGAGGGTGAGCGCCTCGGAAAAGAGGGGATAGCTCGTGAGCGAAACGTTACTCGAGATATACTTCGTCCCGTTCGCTTCCTTCCTGTTGGAAAGGATGGGCCCGCAGCTCTCTTCGGGGACGAGCAGGATGCGGTATCCGTAGTCTTCATAGAGCGCGGCGAGCACAAAGTGTTCCGTCTTGCCGAGGACGAGGGCGGTGCCCCGCTCAATGCGCGCGTGCGAGACATAGGTGAGCGTCTTGCTGTCGGGCGTCAGGCCGCTGACGTCGACTTCGACGCCGACCGCGCCCTCCGAAACGTTCACATAGGAGAGTTCCCCGGAATCGGGCGCCGTGAAGAGCGTTTCGTACAGCCCGTCCGCCGAGACCGCCCCGAGGTTGGGGAAGACGAGTTCCGCCGTCACCATGAAGTCGCCGTAGTTGAGGTACACGGTGCCGTCCGAGAAGGAGAGGGCGAAGGAGACGGGCGCGGGCGCCGGATCGCCGCCGTGATAGAGCACGGAAGAGACGTCGAAGGTCTCCAGCCGCAGCCCGTTCTGATAGAGGGCATTGCCCGAAAGATAGTAAAGGTTGCCCTCGTAGTCGGCGCGGAGGGAGGAGAAGGAGGAGGGGAGCACCCAGCTGTCCGTCACGGGGATGCCCGAGAAGGAGTAGTCCAAAAATTCGCTCTCCGTGAAGCGGATGACCTGCCCCGTCGAGCTTGCG
>URMI01000276.1 GCA_900548845.1 uncultured Clostridia bacterium
AGATGGTGGCAACGCCCTTGGGTTTGCGCGCTTCGAAGAGCTCTTCGACACGGGGAAGACCCTGGGTGATGTCGCCCGTTGCCGCGATACCGCCCGTGTGGAACGTTCTCATCGTGAGCTGCGTACCGGGCTCGCCGATGGACTGCGCCGCGATGACGCCGACCGCTTCGCCCACCTTGATGGGCAACGTCGTTGCCATGTTCTTGCCGTAGCACTTGGCGCAGACGCCGAAGCGCGTGTTGCAGTTGAAGATGGAGCGGATGTTGACGCCGTTCTTATATTTTTCCATCGAGGCAAGCTTCTTCGCCTTCTCCTCGGTGATCATCTCGTTGCAGGGGACGATGACTTCGCCCGTTGCGTCGTCGATGAGGTCTTCCGCCGCGAACCTGCCCGTGAGGCGGTCTTCGAGCGATTCGATGAGCTCACCGTTGGGGCCGACGATGGCGCTGACGATAGTGCCGCGCGGCTTCCTGCCTGCCGAGCAGTCCTCTTCGCGCACGATGACGTCCTGCGAGACGTCGACGAGACGGCGGGTCAGATAACCCGAGTCTGCCGTCTTCAGAGCGGTATCGGCAAGGCCCTTGCGGCCGCCGTGCGAGGAGATGAAGTATTCGAGAACGGAGAGGCCGTTTCTGAAGCACGACTTGACGGGGACTTCGATCTTTTTACCCTGCGGGTTGACCATGAGTCCGCGCATGCCCGAAAGCTGCTTGATCTGGTCGATGGAACCGCGGGCGCCCGAATCTGCCATCATCCAGATGGGATTGAACTTATCGCGGTTGCCCTGCTCTTTGAGGAGGGCTGCGACCTTATCCGTCGCGTCGTCCCACACGGAGATGACGGCATGATAGCGCTCGTCTTCCTTCAGAAGACCGCGGGCGTACTTTTTGGAGATCCTGGCGACCTGCTCTTCCGCCGCTTCGACGATGGCGTTCTTTTCGCCCGGGATCTTCATATCGAAAACGGACGTCGTGAGCGCCGCGTAGGTGGAATACTTGTAGCCGCGTTCCTTGATGGCGTCAAGGACTGCAGAAGCCTTGGGCGCATAGCCCGTCTTGAAGCACGCCTCGACGATCTTGCTCAGGTGCTTCTTGCCGATGGCGCGCGCCCCGCCGATGAACTCGGTGGAAAGCTCGAGCTTCAGATAATCTTCGGGCTTTTCGCGCTTGACGAAGCCCAAATCCTGCGGCATGCCGTCGTTGTAGATGATGCGGCCGACCGTCGTCTTGATGACGCCCGTCACGGTGAGAGCGCCGCTTGCCCTGCGGCGCACGAACACATGGCCACGGATACCGTTGTTGGGCACGTTCTCCTCGCGGGAGAAGGTGCGCTCATAGGGAAGTTCGAGGTCGTCGAACTTGCCCGCGGGCAGCTCTACCGTGCGGCGGACGTAAATTTCGTCCTGGCAGTGGGTATCTTTGAGCTGATAGCTCATGAGCGCCTCGTCGAAGGAGGCGAACACGGGCGGTTCGTACACTTCGCCGTTCTCGTCGGGACGGCCCTGCGAGTCGTACTTCTTGCCCTCCTCTCTTCTCAGAATGGTGAGGTAATACGCGCCGATGATCATGTCCTGCGTGGGGCTCATGACCGACTTGCCGTCGGCGAGCTTCAAAATGTTGTTCGCAGAGAGCATGAGGAAGCGGGCTTCCGTCTGCGCCTCGATGCTGAGAGGAAGGTGCACAGCCATCTGGTCGCCGTCGAAGTCGGCATTGAAGGGACCGCAGACGAGGGGCGAGATCTTGATGGCGCGCCCCTCGATGAGGACGGGCTCAAACGCCTGAATGGAGAGGCGGTGCAGCGTGGGCGCACGGTTCAAGAGCACAGGGTGATCCTTGATGACTTCTTCGAGAACGTCCCAGACGAAGTCCTTCGCCTTCTCGACGGTGCGCTTGGCGCTCTTGATGTTATGGCACTTGTTGGTCTCGACGAGCCGCTTCATCACGAAGGGTTTGAACAGCTCGATGGCCATCTCCTTAGGGAGACCGCACTGATAGATCTTGAGTTCGGGGCCGACGACGATGACCGAACGGCCGGAGTAGTCGACACGCTTGCCGAGGAGGTTCTGACGGAAGCGACCCTGCTTGCCGCGAAGGAAGATCGGA
>URMI01000277.1 GCA_900548845.1 uncultured Clostridia bacterium
CGCGGCTTTTTACATGAAATAAAACATGGCTCGAACGGGCAGATTTTCCCGCGTTTTGAATGACTTAACGCCATTTCTCCCGATATTTGTGCATAATTCGACGATTTTTGTAAATAAATCAATGACTTTTTTACAAAAATAGCTTTACAACGGCAAAAAACTGAATTATAATACAGGTATCATCTATTTGGGGGCAAGATATGAAGGCGCAACGCATATTGATCCTGGAGAGCAACGAATCGTTTGCCAAAGAACTCAAAGAGCAGGCGGAAGCCCGTACGGGCTGGGAAGTCTGCGGCGTGACGGGCAGCGGCGAGGAGGGCATCGCGCTCATCAAAAGCGCAGATCCCGACCTTGTCATCCTGAGCCTCTTTCTGAAGGGGTTCGACGGGTTCACGGTGATGGAGGAGGCGCACCGCGGCGAAAAGAAGTGTGCGTTCATCGTCATGGGGAATTTTTCGGACGATAAGATCATCAACCGAGCCATCTCGCTGGGCGCGAAGTACTATCTGATGAAGCCCGTCGAGGCTTCCGTCGTCATCGACCGTGCGGCGGAAGTCGCGGGCGAAGGCGTTCCCGTCCGCCGCGAGAGCCTCGAACGCCGCCGCGCGAATTCTTTGGACGAGCGCATCAGCAACATCTTCATCTCCATCGGCATCCCGCCGCACATCAAAGGCTACGGGTACTTGCGCGAGGGCATCAAGATGGCGGTCGAAGACCCGCACGTCATCAACAACGTCACGAAGGGGCTGTACCCCGTCATCGGCGAGAAATTCCAGACGACGGCGAGCAAGGTGGAGCGCGCCATCCGTCATGCCATCGAAGTCGCGTGGAACCGCGGGCGCATCGACGCCGTCAACGCCATCTTCGGCGCGCGCGTCTATATCGGCACCGAAAAGCCGACCAACAGCGAATTCATCGCGCTCGTCGCCGATAAGCTCATTTTGGAGAACATGGGCTGAACGCCATTTGTCCTTTCCTGTACGGAAAGCCGTCCTTCGGGGCGGTTTTTTCTTTTCGGGCATGTGAAAAAAATTTTCATATGTAAGAACTTGCCAATCGCGCGCGAAGGGTGTAAAATAATGGGGAAAGGAGGCGCACTATGTTCCATATCGTGCTCGTCGAACCCGAGATCCCGCAGAACGCGGGCAATATCGCGCGCACCTGCGCCGCCACGGGGTGCGTTCTGCACCTTGTAAAGCCTCTCGGCTTTGAAATTTCCGATAAATACTTGAAGCGTGCGGGGCTCGACTATTGGCATCTCGTCAGGGTCGAACTGCACGAAACTGCGGAAGAAGCGCTCTTTGGCGTGCCCGAAGAAAAACTGCATTTTTTCACGACCAAATCTCCCCGCGTCTATTCCGGTGCAAGCTTTCGCGAGGGCGACTATCTCGTCTTCGGCAAGGAGACGAAGGGGCTTCCCGATGAGCTTCTGCTCGCGCATCCCGCGGCATGCGTGCGCATCCCCATGCGGGAGGAGGCGCGTTCGCTCAATTTGAGCAACTCTGTCGCCGTCGCCGTCTACGAAGGGCTCAGGCAGAACGGCTTCGGCGCGCTCTCGACAGAGGACGCCGAGCACCGCCTCGACCTCTCGTGAACGCTTCCTCGCGGGCGCGGCTCGCAAAAAGCCTGCTTGCGGGCGCTTTGGCGCTCGCCCTTCTGGCGGCGGCGGTCATTTTGCTGCTGCCCCGTCCGAAGCAAGCGGGCAGGGCAGAGACTTTTTCCTGCCTTTGGGCGGACGGCGCAAAGAGCGAAGAGACGTTTTCTTCCGCCCTTGCCTGCCTTGCGGGCGTGTCGCAGGAGGGCGTCCTTCTGGAACGGGAGGGGGATACGGGCACCGTGCCCGCCTCCGAAGCATTGAGCAATGTCGTTCCCGTCTTGGAAGACGGTTCGCTTGCGGAGCTGTTGTCGCTCGACGGCAGCGCGCTCACGCTCCTCGAAGCGTATGCCGTGCAGACTTTTTACGGCGATCGGGCATACTACGACGGAGAACCCTTCGCCTGGGACGGCACGCGCGTGTGGCGCACGGATAAGGAAAGCTTTTCCGAGGCGGTGCTGCTGGGCGGAAGCTTCAAAGGCGATTTAGATCGGAAGAGCACA
>URMI01000278.1 GCA_900548845.1 uncultured Clostridia bacterium
CGATCTGAAATGGAGATCGACTGCACGGCTCAGGGCGACGATCTTCCGATCCCCATCAGGATCCGGGTGGACGGGGAACGGCTTTTGGTCAGCCTGTATTCCCGCCTTCCCTTTACGGTTTCGGAGGACAGGCGGCGCGAGATGGCCGTTGCGGTCTCGCGTGCTAACTACAACATGGTCGACGGAAGCTTTGACTACGACATCTCTAACGGATACATACTCTTCAGGATCACTGCAAGCATACGGGAAAGCCTCATCGGCGAGAACGCGCTGAGATATCTCGTTTACTGCGCGTGCAATACGGTGGATAACTACAACGATAAGTTCCTGATGGTTGCGAAAAGTGCGATGACGTGCGACGAGGTCGCGCAATTTATTGATTAAGGAGAATACGGACATGGCTGATGAAAAGATCAAACAGGCGAACATCGTTTACAGAACGCTTTGCAAGGCGCTCGATGAGAGGGAATGGAAATACGCCGAGCATCCCGAAGACCTGGTCATAACCTTCACGTATACCGGGGAGGATATTCCCATGGAGTTTGTGATGGCGGTCGATGCCGACAGGCAGATCGTCAGGATGCTTTCCAGACTCCCCTTTAAGTTCCCGAGCGATAAGCGCGTGGACGGCGCGGTCGCCACATCGTATATCAATTACAAGTTGGCGGACGGGAGCTTTGATTATGACTATACAACGGGTGAAATTCTGTTCAGGCTTACGGCTACCTTTATCGAAAGCATCATCTCCGGGGATCTCCTGTGGTACATGGTGGTGTGCGCCTGCGGGACCGTGGACGAGTACAACGACAAGCTCCTCATGGTGGCGAAGGGGATGCTTCCCATCGAGCAGTTTATCGCGAATGGCTGATAATACATCATATTTTGCAGATCGGCGGCTCTCAAGCAGGGCCGCCTGCAATACTTTTTTCAAGGAGGCTCAGGGAAAGGTATGCCGCGCAGGTTTATCGACTGGGAAAAAACGGGGAGAGCTTTGGAGCTCCTCAGAGGGGACAACCTCAATCTGAGAAGGTATGTGTGCCATGAGCTCAACTGCGAGAACGGCAACTGCTCGGGCGACTGCAGCACCTGCACATACGACATGGATAACCGTATCAGCCGCTCCGAGCTCGGAAGTGTGTTTCATGTTTCGGAAAATGTTGTCGCCAACTGGGAGCACGGCATAACGCCTGTCGGCCTGGACGATCTTCTGTTTTACTGCGAGATCGCACAAGTCGCCTTGGAGGACATCATCGCCTATCGTTGAAAGGACGCGGGACGCCCTTGTTCCCGGATATAAAAGAGGGGATATTCAATAAGTTAATATCATTTGAGAAAGAACTTGTATTTTTTACAGGTTCTTCTCTATTTATGCGGGATGCCCGTACGATATGCTGCGTCTTCGGTTGATTGCGGTGCTGCGAGCCCTTATAATAGAGAGCAGCCGGGGAAAAGGAGGTGTGTTTATGAATTATATGGCAGAAAGAAGCTTGTTTTACTACTTCCTCATGGGGGAGATCGGGCAGGCGGATGTCGGCGTCTTTGGGACCGTCGCCGCGATGTTCGGCGCTGTGCCCGAGCACATCTCGCGCTATCGGGCGCTTCTGGGAGATCCCGTGTTGAACGAACTGCTCTCCATCGATGACATCGAGGCATACAGGAGCTATCTGAGAGGATATTGCCGCGAGGCCGATTGCTTCGGTACTTCCGGGGAGGAGAGCGAGGTGTTGGACGTCAAGTCGCTCGCGCTGCAGAAGGCAAGGCAGCTCTTCGGTGAGGGCGGCACCAAGGCTACACGGCGCTATGCCCTCTCGCAAATTTACGAACGCGATCGCACGGCGAGCGTGCTCTATGCGCTCGAGCTTCTCCGCTTCTTTCCGGGTGAGCTGGTGACGGCATATGCCGAGAGCATCCTCGAAAGGGAGTTCGATGAAGGGAAGAACAGCGATGCGGGGCTCATCCTTCTGTCGAGGCGGGAGGAGCGCGCTGCGGAACTGGCGGCAAAGCTGAAGAGCTTGCCTGAGATCCTGCTGCGTCCGGACGTCGTAAAGGAACTTGACAACATGTATGGCGGCAAGGACCATAGATCG
>URMI01000279.1 GCA_900548845.1 uncultured Clostridia bacterium
CCGCGTCTTTGAGGAAGCCGCCGTCCACGCCGATCTCGCCGAACTCGTTCTCGATGAGCACGACCTTCTCGCCCGCATAGGCTTCCTTGATGAGTTTCTTGATGAGCGTCGTCTTGCCGGCGCCCAAAAACCCGGAAATGATGTCGATTTTCGTCATAGCAAATTGCCGGTCCTTATATTTGCGATCGGGCGCTTGAATGCGCCCCGGTCATTGTCTGAAATCGATGCAAACAGGCGTCTCAGAACGCCCAATTGCCGTCCTTGAAGATTGGAACGCGCTCCCCGCTCTTGGTCACGCCGACGATCTCGAGATCCTTCGCGCCGATCATGAAGTCGACGTGGATCATGGAATCGTTGATGCCCTTTTCGTGGATCTCCTCTTTCGTCATGCTCTCGAAGCCCTTCAGCGTGTTGTCGAAACCGCGGCCGAGCGCCAAGTGGCAGCTCGCGTTCTCGTCGAAGAGGGTATTGTAGTAGAGGATGCCCTGGTTGTTGATGGGTGAATCGTAGGCGATGAGCGCGCATTCGCCGAGCTTCGCGGCGCCCTCGTCCATTGCGATCATCTTTTCGAGGAGGTGCTGGTTCTTCTCCGCCTTGACTTCGACAGCCCTGCCGCACTCAAAGCGCACGGAGAAGTTTTCGATGAGCTCGCCCTGATAGGAGAGCGGCTTGGTCGAATAGACGATGCCCTCCGCTTCCCCCGCCTTAGGCGAGATGAAGATCTCCTCCGAAGGGATGTTGGGGTTGAAATAGCGGCCGCCCGTGGTCTCTTCGCCGCCGCCCATGAAGACGGAATCGGGGATGAGCCCCACCTTGAAGTCGGTGCCGTTGGAAGAACGGTATTCGAGCGACACGAGCCCGAGGCGGTTGAGATAGTCGCAACGGGCAGCGAGCGCGTCGTTGTGGCGCGCCCATTCGCGCACGGGATCGGGCCCGTCCGCACGGGAAGCTTTTAAGATATAGTCCCACAGCGTCTCGACGGCTTTATTGACCATGAGTTCGGGGAACACCTTCTTTGCCCACGCCTTGCCGGGAACGGCAGCGATGCACCACTGGTACTTGCACTCCATGCGGTCGCGGTAAGGCTTGATGACCGAAGTCCGCGCCGAACGGACGGCCGTGAACTTCTCCTGATCGATGCCCTTGAGCCCGTCGGGATCGGAAGATTCCAAATAGAGCATGGCGGGGAGCTCGTTCGCCGTCCATTCAAGCTTCTCCGTCTCCCATTTTTGAAGTTCGGAGAGCATCTTCTCGTTCGCATACTTATAATTGATCTTTGCAAGGGGCTGATGGCTCCATTCGACGATCACCCTGCCCGCACCCGCGCGGTAGAGCTCTTCGACGACCATCTCCACGAATTCGGGCTGATCGAGGTCTGCCTGCACGATGACCCACTGCCCCTTCTTGACGTTGATGCCCGTCTTGGCGAGCAGTTTTGCATAGCGTTTGAGCTGCGTTTTATTCATACGTTTCCTCCGTTGGGTAGCTTTTCATACTCCGTCTATTATACCCTTTCTTTTGCCTTCCGTCAATCTTTTCGCTTGAAATCGGCGAAAGACGCGGCAAATTTTGCCGCGTCCTCCGCTTAGGTGAGATAAAGAATGACTTTATGACTTTGCAAACTCTTTTGTACGTCGATGACGCGCTGGTTGGAAGAGCCCCGAAAGACGAGGCGGATGTCTTTGAGCGCCTCCTCGAACTTCCCGTCCACAAGGACGTCGAGAAGCGAGATGAACTCTCTCGTCACCTCCGTCTTCGCGTGCGGCTCCAGAATATCCCCGTCGTCGTAGGTGTAGCCCGTAAAGCACCAGATGTCCTTTTCGGGGAAGCGCTCCTTCACCTTCTTCACGAAGGGAACAAGCGCCCTCTGATTTTCTGGCTCGAACGGGTCCCCCCCGAGCAAGGTCAGCCCGCGGATGAAGGAGGGCGCAAGCGCCGAAAGCACTTCCTCCTCGGCAGCCTCGTCGAAGGGCTTTCCGTAGGAAAAATCCCAGGCGATCTCATTGAAGCACCCCTTACAGTGCCGCCTGCAGCCCGAGACGAAGAGGAGATCGGAAGAGCACACGT
>URMI01000280.1 GCA_900548845.1 uncultured Clostridia bacterium
TTATTCAGGTGCAAAACGCCAATGTGGGCGCACGCCTCTTCGGGATGCCGCCCGTTTCTCTCTTCACGCCCGACTTTACTTATGAAGGCGGCGAGACGCTGGAGCTGGACGGCATCACCTTTCGGGTCATCGCGACTCCGGGGCATACGCAGGGCAGCGTCTGCCTGCTCGCGGACGACGTCATCTTTTCGGGGGATACCCTCTTTCAGGGCAGTGTGGGGAGGACCGATCTCCCGGGCGGCGACTTCCGCGCGCTCGAAAAAAGCGTCAAGGCGCTCTACGCCCTCGAGGGCGACTATACGGTGTATCCCGGCCACGGGGAAAAGACGGCGCTCTCCTTTGAGCGAAAGTACAACGGGGTGATACGATGTTAAAGGCACAGCCCGCCTTTTTGGAACAGGAACTCAATGAGGTCGTCCGCCTCTTTGCAGGGGCGGAGGAGATAGAGATCGAACTTTTGCAGGACTACGACGGCGCAGTCTTCCGCGGCGTTCTGCGCCTGAACGGCGAAGAGACGCGCTATGCCCACGAGGGCGCGGCGGAGAACGAACTTGTCTACAAGAGCCTTGCCCGCCGCTATTCCAAGCTGGCGCTCTATAACGCCCTTTCCGCGCATTTCGGGAGGCACCTTCCGTGGGGCGCGCTGACGGGCATCCGTCCCACCCGCCTTGCGCGCGGGGAGCTCGAAAGGGGGCGCGATTTTTTGCCGCTCTTTCACGAGATGGAAGTCGGGGAAGACAACATCGAACTCGTCTCCCGCGTCATCAGGGCGCAGGAGGGCATCTTTGAGCGCAAGGAGGGCAACTGCGATCTCTACGTCTCGCTGCCCTTCTGCCCGACGCGCTGCGTCTACTGTTCCTTCGTCACCGCGCCCATCGACAAGACGCGGCAGTACATCCCCGCCTATCTCGACGCCGTGAAGCGCGAACTCGAAGGCGCCGAGGGGCTGTGGCAAAACCTTCGCTCCGTCTATATCGGCGGCGGCACCCCCTTTGCCTTGAAGACGGAGGAGCTCCGCGCCGTGCTGGAAGCGGTGAAGCCGCTTCGCACCAACGGCTGCGAATACACGGTGGAGGCGGGGCGCCCCGACGTGTTCACCGAAGAGAAGCTCGCTCTCTGCAAGGAATATGGCGTCACGCGCATCTGCATCAACGCGCAGTCTTTCTCCGACCGCACGCTCGAAGCGATCGGCAGGAAGCACACGGCGAAAGAGGTGGGGGAGGCGTTCGAACTTGCCCGCCCCTTCGGCTTTGTCACCAACTGCGACCTCATCGCGGGCCTCACGGGGGAGAGCCTCGAAGAATTTTGCGGCAGCATCGATTCTGCCGTCGCTCTCTCGCCCGACAACATCACCGTGCATACGCTGTGCTTGAAGAAGGGTGCGCGCCTCAAAGAGGAAGTCGAGAGCCTCAAAGAGGGGGATATGGGGGAGATGATCGCCTACGCGCGGGAAAAGCTCACTGCGGCGGGGTACGAGCCCTACTATCTCTACCGCCAGAAGTACATGGCGGGCGCGCACGAAAATACGGGCTGGACGAGGCCCGGGCGCGCTTCCGTCTACAACATCGACGTCATGGAAGAGACGGCGGACAACTTCGCCGTGGGCGCAAACGCCGTCACCAAAAAGGTGTTTTTGAAGGAGGGGCGCATCGAGCGCATCGGCTCGCCCAAAGACCTTCCGACGTACCTTGAAAAGACACAAAAGCTCATCGAAGAAAAGAGGAAGCTCTTTTTCCGCACCTGAGCGGGCGCAGGGGCGCGCGAAGGGAAGAGCCTCATAGAAATTTCCCCGAAAAGCCGCCCTAAAAGCTTTGACAGCGGCACAAAAATGTGGTATTCTAATAGAGACGTGCGCGAGGAGATACGCTCTCCACGTTTCCCTTGGCGCATCGCGAATACTTCCATAGGAGGATAAACGCAAATGGAAAAGGCAGAGATCATTGCGAAATTTGCCGCACACGAGGGTGACACGGGTTCGCCCGAGGTCCAGATCGCACTCCTCACCGAGCGCATCAACCACCTCAACGAACACCTCAAAGATCGGAAGAGCACACGTCTGAAC
>URMI01000281.1 GCA_900548845.1 uncultured Clostridia bacterium
AGTCGCCGCCGCGCCATAAAAAAACAGCTGCGGGCGGAGGCTCGCAGCTGTCATCAAAATAGGCGCTCAAAAGTCAGGGGGACTCAAGAGCTTTGTTGGGGCGTTTCGGGGGGTGTCTGAGGGGGCGCCTGAGGGGGCGCGACTGCCTCGCCGTTTGCCGCGGCGAGCATGTACTGCGCCGCTTCCATCGGGAGCCGCCCGCCCGAGTTCATCACGAGAGAGAGGAAGGTGCTCGTATCGATGACGCGCCGCAAAAAGACCGCGCCTTTGATCATGTTGAACTTTTCGTCGCCTTCGGGGAGCTTCTCCGCCGCTTCGAGCAGCTGACGGGAGCCCGCCTGTATCTGCTCGTAAACGGCTTTCCCCGCGGGCGCTGCCGTGAGGTCAATAAAGCGCGAGAGCAGCGTGAAGGGCGGGAATTGGGGCTCTTGGGGGATCGCGAGCCCGCTCATTGCCGTGAAGCGTTCGTCGGTGACTGCGGGCAATTCTTGCGCCGAGTAGAAGCAGGCGTCGTTTATGGGCGCTTCGCCTGCGATCGTCACTTTGGAAGCGGCGATATCGGTGAGGACGTCCGTCGAAACGTGCACGGTGTATTCGCCGCCGAAGAGCTGATAGCCCTGCCCGGGGATGAAGTCTTTGAGGTCGGCAACGGGGAAGGAGAGCATGACTTCCTTCTTCTCCCCCGCCGCAAGTCGCACCTTTTCGAAGGCGCGGAGCTCCTTCATGGGACGCGGGATGCCGCCCTCAGGGGGGGAAACATAAAGTTGAAGGACGGCAGAGCCCGCACGGTCCCCGGTATTCTTGACGCAGCAAGTAACGGAGACGGTATCTCCCTTGACGACTGCGGGGGAGGCGGTGTAGGTGAAGTCCGTATAGCAAAGCCCGAAGCCGAAGGGATAGCGCACCTCCTTCTGCGCGCTCGTATAATAGCGGTAACCGACGAAGACGCTCTCCTTGTACACTTCGTTGACGTGCTTCGTGAAGACGTCGCCGAAGGGAACATCGGAATAGGTGAGCGGCCACGTCTCGGCAAGGCGGCCTGCGGGATTTTTCTCGCCCGTGAGGAGCTCTGCGCACGCCGTGCCGCCGTTCTGCCCGGGAAGGTACATATCGAGGATGGCGTTCACTTTGTCCGCGAAGGGAAGCTCCACGGGAGAGCCGCCGAAGAGCACGACGGCGATCTTCTTGCCCGCCGTGAGGAGCGCATCCGCAAGGTCGAGCTGGTGCTGAGGAAGCCGCATGGTCTCGCGGTCGTAGCCCTCCCCTTCCGACATGTCGTCGAGGCCTGCAAAGAGGAGCACGGTGTCGGCAGAGGCAGCCGCTTGGATGGCTTCTTCGCGCAGTTCTCGCGCATTTGCGCCGCTTTCCGTATAGCCCTTGCAATAGGTGTAGGCAATGCCCTTGAGCTCGAAGGCTTCCTTGGGGGAAGTGGTCTTCGTGGGGTTGATCATCGAACTGCCCGCGCCCTGATAGCGCATCTTTTCGAACATCTCGCCGACGACGAGCAGCTTTTCTTTGCCCGTGAGCGGGAGCGTGCCGTCGTTTTTTAAGAGCACGGCGCAGTCTGCCGCGATCTCGGCGGCAAGCGCGTGATGCGCCTCAAAGTCGGCTGGCTTTTGCTCGGCGCCGACCGCATACTTTTCGACGAGCTTCAGAACGTTTTCAACGGCTTTGTCGAGCGCTTCCATGGGAAGGGAGCCGTCTTCGAGGCCTGCCATGATCTGTCTGCGGCAGTATTCGGTGTCGCCCGGCATTTCGAGATCGAGCCCCGCTTTGAGGGAAGCGACTCTATCATGCGTGGCGCCCCAATCGGTCATCACGAGGCCGTCAAAGCCCCACTCTTTGCGGAGGATATCGGTGAGGAGCCACTCGTTCTCCGAGCAGAACGTGCCATTGATGGCGTTGTAGGCGCACATGAGGGTCGCGGGCTTTGCGGCTTTCACGACGCGCTCAAATGCTTTGAGGTAGATCTCGCGGGCGGCGCGCTCATCGCAGACGCTGTTGCCCCCGAAGCGGTGGTCTTCCGCATTGTTGAGGGCAAAGTGCTTGACGGAAAG
>URMI01000282.1 GCA_900548845.1 uncultured Clostridia bacterium
CGATCTTGGCGGCGCTTTTGGGGGTGACGCTCGTCTTAAAACGCTTTTCCTTCATCGGGGACGGGCTTTCGCACGTCGCGTTCGGGGCAATGGCGGTCGCCGCCGTTGCGGGGCTCACCAACCAGATGATCGTCATTCTGCCCGTCACCATTTTAGCGGCGGTGCTGCTTCTCAGATCGGGGCGCAAGGCCAAAGTCAATGGCGATGCCCAGCTCGCCCTCATCTCCGTCTCTGCCCTTGCTATTGGATATCTCATCTATAATCTTTCGGGTTCTTCCAACGTTTCGGGGGATGTGTGCACGACGCTGTTCGGCTCCACCTCCATTCTGGAGCTCACCCCCTTCGACCTTTGGATGAGCGTGGGGCTCTCCGCCGCCGTCATCGTCGTCTTTGTGCTGCTCTATCATAAGATCTTCGCCGTCACCTTCGACGAGACCTTTTACAAGGCTTCGGGCGTCAGAACGGAGCTTTACGACCTCATCATCGCCGTCGTCATCGCCGTCATCATCGTGCTCGCGATGGATCTTGTGGGCTCTCTGCTCATTTCGGCGCTCGTCATCTTCCCCGCGCTTTCGGGCATGCGGCTCTTTCAGAGCTTTAAGAAGGTGACTGTTTTCTCCGCCGCCCTTTCCGTCGTCTGCGCCGTTTCGGGGCTGCTGCTTTCCATCTGGCTCTCGACGCCCGTCGGCTCGACCATCGTCGCCGTCGATCTTGCGGCGTTTCTCGTGTGCTGCGCGGTCGGAATGGCCGCAAAGCGCGCCTGAGGGCGGGTAATTTTGCCGAAAACCGCACATACTGCGGCTGCCGCCAAATGCGGCACGGCGGCAAACGGCGCTTTTTATTGCTATCGGACTTTTGGGGGAAATTTCCCTCCGCCGCGCCATGTGCTGCTGTAAAACAAGTCTTTCGGACGGGAGCGAGGTCAATTGAGTTTGACCTCGCTTTCGCCATTTTGAATTGTATTTTATTGAATTGGAGCGCATTTCGGCGGGGATTTTCACACGGCTGTCACACGATTTGAGGATAAAACTGCCCGAATTCTGACACGTTTTCACCGTTTTTCACACTTCTGAGCGGCAGAAACCGCTGCTTCTGCTTGCCGAAAGGCATTGTTTTTTTACTCCCTCAGTCCCGTTGCCGACATTCGTCGGACAACAGGACAGCTCCCTCAAGAAGGCGCCTAAATTAAGGATTCAACAACCCTTCCGTCTCATCATCGGCATTCGCCGAATGATGAGCCACCGTCTCGCGCGGTAGAGACCGCGCTTCGGTCAGGAAATGGCGCGAACAATGCGCCATTTCCAAGCTCGAAAGCGGCAAAAAGCCCACCGGGCTCTTTGCAAGAAAGCGCTTTCTCGCCCCTTACACAGGGAAGGCTAAAATGAGGTGACTGCTTGCGGCTTGCAAGGCGGAGAGATGAGGGGCGCATATCGCTTGACAAAAAAGGTGCGGAAGAGTAAAATTATATGGTAATTTTTTATTTATGAGGTCATTCATTCTATGGACATCAAAGCGGTAGAACGCAAGTGGCAGAGCATCTGGGAGAAGTCGAAGAACATCGGCTACGACCCCAAGAGCGACAAGCCGAAGCACTACGTTCTTGAAATGTTCTCCTACCCCTCCGGGGCGAAGCTGCACATCGGGCACTGGTACAACTACGGCCCCACCGATTCCTATGCACGCTTCAAGCGGATGCAGGGCTACAACGTCTTCCAGCCCATGGGCTTTGACGCCTTCGGCCTGCCCGCGGAAAACTATGCGATCAAGACGGGCGTCCACCCCAAGGACTCCACCGAAAAGAACATTGAGACGATGGAAGGTCAGCTGCGCGCCATGGGCGCCATGTTCGACTGGTCCGCCGAGATCAAGACCTGCGACGAGAGCTACTACAAGTGGACGCAGTGGATGTTTTTGCAGCTCTATAAGAAGGGACTCGCATACCGCAAGGAAGCGCCCGTCAACTGGTGCCCTTCCTGCCAGACCGTGCTTGCGAACGAGCAGGTCGTCGAGAACTGCTGCGAACGCTGCGGCACGCCCGTTGTGAG
>URMI01000283.1 GCA_900548845.1 uncultured Clostridia bacterium
ACGCTCTTCCGATCTTCCCGCTTTCGGAAAAGGGGAAAGAGCTTTCCCTGCGCGTCATCGACCTGTTTTCGCCCATCGGGAAGGGACAGCGGGCGCTCATCATCGCGCCGCCCAAAGCCGGCAAGACGACGCTCCTCAAAGAGATCGCCTCTGCCTGCGACAGGATGCGCCCCGATGTGGAGCTCATCGTGCTGCTCATCGACGAGCGGCCCGAGGAAGTGACCGAATTCCGCCGTGCCGTGCGCGACGGCATGATCGTCTCTTCCACGTTCGACGAAGAGGCGGAACACCATGTGCGTGCCGCGAAACTTGCGATCGCCCATGCGAAACGCCTTGCCGAAAGCGGAAGGAACGTCGTTTTGCTGCTCGATTCGCTCACGCGGCTCACGCGGGCTTATAACTATGTGACGGAAAGTTCGGGGAAGACGCTCACAGGCGGGCTGGACGCCGCCGCATTCACCGAACCCAAGCGCTTTTTCGGCACGGCGAGAAACACGATAGAAGGGGGCAGCGTCACCATCATTGCGACCGTCCTCGTCGAAACGGGAAGCCGCATGGACGATATCATCTACGAGGAATTCAAAGGAACGGGCAATGCGGATATCGTGCTCTCGCGCGAACTTTCCGAACGCCGCATCTTCCCCGCGATCGATCTCGTCCGTTCGGGCACAAGAAAGGAGGAACTGCTCCTTTCCAAAGAGGAGCTCGCCGCCGTGCAGAAACTGCGGGAAAAGCGCCTTACGGAGGATGAAGCGAACATCCTTCAACTCATGAAAAAGACAAAGGACAATGCGGAATTCATCGCAAGATGCAAGGAAGCACTGCCTTATGCAAAGTGGACAAAGGAGTCAAAATGATCATCGGTATCGATTTGGGCGGCATGTCCGCCAAGGGTGCCGTCTTAAAGGACGGCGAACTTCTCGGCAAAACGCGCGTCAAGACATCGGCGGACCGTTCCGCCGAAGAAACGGCAGGCGAACTTGCGCAGCTTGCGATGCAGACTGCAGAAAATGCAGGCATCCCCTTTGAAAAGGTGCAGGCGATCGGCATCGGCTCGCCCGGCGTCATCGACAGCAAGACGGGCACCGTCGTCAACTGGACCAACTTTTCCTGGAAGGAGGTGCCGCTCGCGCGCATCATCAAGGAGCGCACGGGAAAGCAGGTGTTCGTCACCAACGATGCCAATGCGGCAGCCCTCGGCGAGGCGAAGTACGGCGCGGGCAAGGACTATTCGGACAGCGTGCTCATCACGATCGGCACGGGCATCGGCGGCGGCATCATCCTCGGCGGGAAGCTGTTCGAAGGGTTCAGGAGCGCAGGCGCGGAGATCGGTCATATGGTCACCCATCAGAACGGGAAGCTTTGCTCGTGCGGAAGGCGGGGCTGTTATGAGGTGTACGCCTCTGCCCGCGCGCTCATCGCCATCACCCGCGAGAATATGCAGGCGGAACTCACGAGCAAGATGTGGGAATTTGCAAAGACGCTCGACGATGTGGACGGGAGAACGGCGTTCGACGCGCTCCGTGCGGGCGATGCAACGGCGGAAAAGGTCATCCGCGAATTTGTCGCCAACCTCGGCGAAGGCATCCTGAATCTCGCCGCCATCCTGCGCCCGCAGGCGTTCATCCTGGGCGGAGGTATTTCGGCGGAGAAGGAGACGCTCTTGAAGCCTCTTCGCGACTATGTCTATCCCCGCCTGTATGTTTCGGAGTACTACGCGCCGCTCGATATCCGCTGTGCGGAACTCGGCAACGACGCGGGACTGTACGGCGCCGCGCAGTACGCCTACGACTGCCTCTGATATGAAGAAAAAATTTGCCGCGGCGAGCTTGCTCGCCGCGACCGCTTTGATGGGGACTTTTTGCCTGAGCGCGTGCGCCGGTACGGGCAGCTGGCAGGGCTTTCAGGGAAGGTACTTCTTCCGCACGACTGCAGATCTGAAGCTGTTTTCGGGCGCGGAGGGACTGCCCTCCGAAGAGGATGCCGTGCGCGCCGCAGAGGAAACGGAAACGCTCTTAAAGAGATCGGAAGAGCACACGT
>URMI01000284.1 GCA_900548845.1 uncultured Clostridia bacterium
TTGCGAAGCAATGGCACGAGCCCCGAAGGGGCGAAGTAGTCCCTGAAAGTGCACCAAGAAAATAGAGGAATGCTTTTGCATTCCTCTTTTTCTTTGTATTTTGCTGGACGAGAACCACATCCGAACGATGGGGCAGGAAGAGAACGGATCGCTATTCTCGGATGTCGGTTCGCCCCATTGCGAAGCAATGGCACGAGCCCCGAAGGGGCGAAGTAGTCCCTGAAAGTGCACCCCCCGCACAAAGCCCCGCAAAGGCGCACCAAGTGCGGAGCATCCATTCCTTTATCCCCGCATAAAATCACCGTTCCGCCCTTGAAACGTTTCAGCGGCGGGGCTTTCCAAATTCCTTTCCCATATGCTGCATTTGCGCCGTTCAGCATGCCGAAACTTGAAGAAGCGCGTCGTTTTTCGTCGTATTTTTTCGGTGCTTCCTCGCATTTCCTGTGACTTCCTTTCATTTTCGCTGCTGCCCAAAGAGTATCCTCACGATGAGGCAATTTTTCCCTTCGCTTGTGCTATAATAATGTCGGGAAAGAGGAACCTTTCCCAACGATCTGCATCATCACGCGATCATCGCGTTTTTAGGTTATTATGAAGACATTATATGTGACCGATCTTGACGGCACCTTTCTCACCAAAGAAGAGCACATTTCTTCGTACAGTCTGGAGAAGGTAAACGCCCTTGTCGATCGCGGCATGCTGTTCACCTATGCGACCGCGCGTTCGGAATGGAGCGCGGAGAAGGCGACACAGGGGCTCAAACTTAATATTCCCGCCGTTCTATACAACGGCGCGCTCATCTACGACCGCAAGACGGATACCCCGCTCTATGCGTCCTTCTTCGACGACGAAGGCGCGCGCTATGTGCTGCACGTTCTGCGTTCCTTCGGCATCTGTCCCTTTATCTACGGCGCAACGCAGGAACGCGAGCACATCCGCTGGATCCCCGAGCGTGCCTCCGAAGGCATGAAGCGCTATCTCTCTCGCAGGGAGGGTGATGCCCGCCTCGTGCCCGTCCACAACGACGACGATCTTTTGAGCGGCTACGTCTTTTACTTCAAGTGCATCGGCCCCGGCGAACAGATCGGCGAGGCGTGGAACGTCCTCAAGTACGACCCCCGCTTCGTGTGCATCTATCATCAGGAGATGTATCAGAACGACTTCTGGATGGAGATCTCAACGAGGGGAGCCAACAAAGCGAAGGGCGTTTTGTTCCTCAAAGATTATCTCAACTGCGATAAAGTCGTCTGTTTCGGCGATACGTCCAACGATTCGGATATGTTCGACGTCTGCGACGAAAAATACGCCGTCATGAACGCCGACGAATGGCTCAAAGAAAAGGCAACGGGCGTCATCGGCTACTGCGAAGAGGACGGCGTCGCCAAATGGCTGGAAGCCAATTTCAGGCCCGAAAACTGACTTCCCCGCATCCCCTCATATGATGAGACCCGCGATCGCTTGAAAGATGAGGTAAAAACAGTACCCGTTGAGGACGATGAAAAGGGGAAGTGCGATCATCAGAACGAGGTTTTTGAGGCGGAATCTGAGCACGAGCATGGTGATAAATTGCGCCAAAGCGCCCCCGAGCGCCGCCGTGAGCAGCATCCGCACAGCCTCGCCTCTGAGTTTATCTTCCGTCCCGCCTTCCTCGTATTGCGATCTGACGAGGCGGAAGCCGTAAAAATTCACCGCCAGGATGTAGACGGTGACGAGCACATAAAGAAGAACAGTCCCGCGCATATCCTTACTATGTGCGGATAGACAGGATATTTTTCAGACAGGATAACAATATGAACAGCAAGAAGAGAGCGTATGTCAGTGTTTACAACAAGGAGCGCATCGTCGAGTTCTGCCAGTATCTCGTCGAATACGGCTACGAGATCGTCGCCACCGAAGGGACGTGCAAAGTGCTGACGGAGGCGGGCATCAAAGCCATCTCCGCGCACGAGCTCACGGGCTATCCCGAGCCTCTTGGCGGCAAGATCCGCGCGCTTCATCCCGCCATCTATACGGGCATCATCGCGAACGAACT
>URMI01000285.1 GCA_900548845.1 uncultured Clostridia bacterium
TCGATAGCTGCCGTGATGAAGTCTGCAATGTCTGCGCTCTCATCCATCAGCGGCGTGAGATCCATCGCGTAGTTGAGGGCGGAGTAGGTATCGCAGGCATGGCTTGCGGAGAAGGTGGCGTTTGCGAGCCTTCTTCCCTCCGCCGCGAGATCGTAGCGCTTGCCGCCCGCGATCTGGCTGTCGAACACGGCGGAAAGCGCACGCATGAGGTTGGGGTGCGGGCCGCAGTCGAGATAGATCTTTTCGTCGTCCGGAAGCCAGTCGAGATCGCGCCACACTTCGCAGCCGAAGACTTTCTCGGGCCGATCCTCGGGCTTGAGGAAACGAAGCGCCGCGATGACCCTGAGCGCCGTTGCAACGTGCGTTTCGTGCTTATCGGCCAGGTTGTGGGTGTAAAGGTACTTCGGGTGCGCCCTTTGGATGAGCGAGGCGAGCTCTTCGGCGATCGCGCGCTCTCCTGCCTTCACTTCCTTGGAAAGATGGCCGAGGAGTGCCAGGAAGCTGTACTCCCCGAGAAAAGCCGCCTTCTTCTGCTCGACGATGCGCACTTTCTTCATCTCTTCGTCGGTGTAATCAGCGTAGATGCCGCTTCTCGGGCTCCCTGCGCCGTCGGTGACGACGACTGCGCCGAACCACTTGTCGCTGCTCCCGAAGCACTCCGCAATGGGCGCATACGCCATGAACTCGATGTCGTCCTGGTGCGCGGCGATGGCAAGATGCGTCGTCCGCGCAACCGCCGCCTGTTCTTCCAAACCGTCCGGAATATAGATCATAACTGCTCCTTTGCCCGAACAAAGTACTGCGGGCGATGAAAACTATTGGAAAAGGTGGGCGAAAGCGCATATAAAAGCTGCCGCCCGTCCGCCTTTTTGTCGAGGCGGAAGGCGTTGAACGCCATCCTTTCGGGCAGCACCGCGCCGAGCTCCCCATAGGGAAGTTCGAAATGTACGGTGTACCCCTGTCCGGTGCGTTCCGCCTTCGCTTGGAACATGGGCGGAAGTTTTTTGAGCTGAGGGGTCTTGCCGTCGCGGTTGATGACTTCTCCCCAAAAACGGACGCCGAAGGGCGAAACTTGGAGCTCGAAATAGCGCGTCCTATCGCCGTGGGGAGAGAGAAATACCTCCACGGCATCCCCCTGCCAGATGTCTTCGTTGTCCGTAAGATAAGGGCTGATGATGTCTTCGTCCTTAACTTCAAAGGAAAAGTGCGCGGCGTACTTGCGGAACTCGCACGAAAAACGGCATTCCTCGTTGCTTGCGCCCGTTGTGTTTTCCGAAAGGAAACACGTCATTGCGCCGCTTCCTCCATCTGAGAGAAGCAAGAGAGCATCTCGTCGACGAGCTTGAACTGCGTATGCGCTCTGTCGAGATTGTGCTTTTCGCGGTGCGTCTTAAAGTAGGTGTCGCCCTCGAGATAGTCGGTGAGGAAGCGCATCCCGCACTCGTAGGTCATCATGACCGCGCCGAGGGGCAGCGCCTTCTTTTCCGCCTCCGTGATGCCCTTCCCGACTGCCGAAAGATACCCCTTGAGATATACTTTGTAAAGCCCGAGATCGAAATGCACTTTTTCAAGATCGGGCTCGTCCTCCGCCGCCGTGTTGCAGCCGAAGCGGATGCTGTCGCCGAAGTCATAGCAAAGCGAGCCGGGCATGACGGTATCGAGGTCGATGACGGCGATCCCCTTGCCCGTTTCGTCGTCCAGCATCACGTTGTTGAGCTTGGTATCGTTGTGGGTCACGCGGAGAGGGATCTCTCCCGAGGCGATGGCGTCCACCAGCTTCCCGCTAAGAGAACTGTGCGCCTTCACCCATTCGATCTCGCGCTCCACTTCCTTTGCACGGCCGCAGACGTCTTTTTCCACCGCCGCAAGGAAGTTCCGGTAGCGCACTTTCGTGTTGTGGAAATCGGGGAGCACCTCGTAAAGCTGAGAGGCGTAGAACCCGGAAAGAAGGTTTGCAAAGTTCCCGAAAGCGACGGCGCTCTCGTAAAAATCGCGCTCGGTGCGCACGCTCTGATAAGACGTCGCCCCT
>URMI01000286.1 GCA_900548845.1 uncultured Clostridia bacterium
GAAACTGTCGGGATGCAGGGCGAACTGGCAGTTGCAGCCGCCTTCGATGCCGAGCTCGGTGATGATCTCGAGCGCGGCGGTACGAAGCATCTGATAGTCTTTATCGGAGAGGGTGAGCGCGGGTGCAACGACGATGGAGTCGCCCGTGTGCACGCCGACGGGGTCGAAGTTTTCCATCGAGCAGACGGTGAGCACGTTCCCCGCGCTGTCGCGCAGGACTTCGAACTCGATCTCCTTCCAGCCGCCGATGTACTTTTCGATGAGCACCTGCGTGATGGGCGAGAGCATGAGCCCGTTGTGGGAGATGAGGCGGAGCTCCTCCTCGTCGTGCGCGACGCCGCCGCCCGCGCCGCCCAGCGTGAAGGCAGGGCGCACGATGACGGGATAGCCGAGCTTGTCCGCAACGGCGACGCACTCGTCCACCGTATAGGCAATGTCCGAAGGAACGACGGGCTGATGGATCTTTTCCATCGTCTCCTTGAAGAGCTCGCGGTCCTCCGCCCTGTCGATGGCGTCGAGCTTGGTGCCGATGAGCTTGACCCCCCATTCATCCAAAAAGCCCGATTTTGCGAGCTTGCAGCCCATCGTAAGGCCGGTCTGACCGCCGAGGGAGGCAAGAAGGGAGTCGGGGCGCTCCTTGATGATGATGCGCTTGAGGCTGTCCTCGGTGAGGGGTTCGAGGTAAATTTCGTCTGCGAGCATCTTGTCCGTCATGATGGTCGCAGGGTTGGAGTTGCAGAGGACGACGTTGACGCCCGCATCCTTCAGAACGCGGCACGCCTGCGCGCCCGCATAGTCGAATTCCGCCGCCTGACCGATGACGATGGGGCCGGAGCCGATGACAAGTACCTTTTTGATGTCGCTTCTCTTAGGCATTGAATTTCTCCTTATTCATCTCGGCGAGGAACTCGTCGAAGAGGTAGTTCGCGTCGTGCGGGCCGCCGCACGCTTCGGGGTGGAACTGAACGGTGAAGGCGTGCAGCCCGGGATAGTTGACGCCTTCGCAGGTGTTGTCGTTGGCGTTGACGAAGGTGACCTCCCCCACGCCCTTCAGAGAGTCGGAGACGACTTCGTAGCCGTGGTTCTGCGAGGAGATGAACACCTTGCCCGTGGAGACCTGCCTCACGGGCTGATTGGCGCCCCTGTGGCCGTACTTCATCTTGTGCGTCCTGCCGCCCATCGCGAGGGCGAAGAGCTGATGCCCGAGGCAGATGCCGAACACGGGAAGCTTGCCCGCGAATTTTCTGATCTCTTCGATGACGGCGGTGTTTTCCTCGGGATCGCCGGGGCCGTTGGCGAGCATGATGCCGTCGGGATGAAGGGAGAGCGCCTCTTCCGCCGTCGTATCGGCGGGCACTTCGATGACATGGCAGCCGCGCTTGACAAGCTCTTTGACGATGTTGCCCTTGGCGCCGAAATCGTACAAAACGACGCGCTTGCCGTTTTCGGGGCCGCTTTCGCGCTGTTCGTGACCCGTCACCGACTTCACGGCGTCCTTCACCTTATAGCCTTGGAGGACGGAGATGTCCTTCAGGGGCTCGAAGGTGATGGCGGCAGGCATGACGCCCGCTTCCCTCACGATCTTGGTGAGTTCGCGCGTGTCGACGCCGTACACCGCAGGGATGTTCTGCGCCTTCAGAAATTCTTCGAGCGTCCCCTTGCAGCGGAAGTTGGAGGGAGCATCGCACTTTTCGCGCACGATATAGCCGCTCACCCAGCACTTGCCGCTCTCGCAGTCTTCGGGGATCATGCCGTAGTTGCCGATGAGGGGGAAGGTCTGCGTGACGATCTGCCCGAAATAGCTCGGGTCGGTGAGCGTCTCGATATACCCCGTCATGCCCGTCGTGAAGACGAGCTCGCCCACGACTTCGCGTTCGGCGCCGAAGGAATACCCTTCGAACACCTTTCCGTTTTCCAGCGTTACATATACTTTCTTATCCATGCGTCTCTCCCGCTCATTTCATCAGTTTGCACATGACCGCCTTCTGTGCGTGCAGGCGGTTTTCCGCTTCGTCGAAAATTT
>URMI01000287.1 GCA_900548845.1 uncultured Clostridia bacterium
TCTGGATCGTCGGCGGCGACGGCTGGGCTTACGATATCGGTTACGGCGGCCTCGACCACGTCCTTGCCTCCGGCGAAGACGTCAACGTGCTCGTCCTCGATACCGAGGTCTACTCCAACACGGGCGGTCAGGCAAGTAAGTCCACCCCCATCGGCGCGGTCGCGAAGTTCGCTTCGAGCGGCAAGCGCGTGAAGAAGAAGGACCTCGGCATGATCGCGGCGACCTACGGCTATGTGTATGTCGCACAGTGCGCGATGGGCTCGGATAAGGCACAGCTCGTCAAGGCCCTCAAGGAAGCGGAAGCTTACCACGGCCCTTCGCTCATCATCTGCTACGCGCCCTGCATCAACCACGGCATCAACATGACGAAGTCGCAGGCAGAGGAGAAGGCGGCAGTCGACTGCGGTTACTGGCAGCTCTTCCGCTACAACCCCGAACTTGCCAAGGAGGGCAAGAACCCCTTCGTCCTCGATTCCAAGGATCCCACGGGCGACTACCAGGCATTCATCCTCGGCGAGACGCGCTATGCTTCCCTCAAGAAGACGCAGCCCGCCGTTGCAGAGGAGCTCTTCAAGGAGACCGAAGAGGCTTCCAAGGAGCGCCTTGCAGGCTACAAGCACCTCGCGGCAAAGGAATAAGCACCCGCGCGGTCTGAAACCGCAAAACTTACGAGAGGGACGGCCCCGAAGGGCCGCCTCTCTTTTTGTTTGCTTATCCGAATGCAAAACCGGCAGGACATTCGCGCCCTGTCTCCCGCCGCTCTCCGCGAATATTTTTTGGCAAGATGTTGACAATACCATTCGGACGTGCTACAATACCACTCGGGCGTACCATACGCCCAGATCAATCGCAAGGAGTGTTACTATGACTTTTTGGGAAAAGATCGTAAGCGGCGTCGGCGCCTTCTGGGAGCAGTTCGTGAACAACACGGGGCTCACCATCGTCCGCACGCTCGCCTTTCTCGTTTTGGGGCTCGTCGTCATCCGCATCGTGCAGATCATCGCCCGCTCCGCCTCGCTCAAGAGCAAGCGGCTCGACCGCGCCGCCTCCACCTTCGTGCTCTCCATCCTCACGGTGGTGCTGTATATCGCGCTCGTCATCGTGCTCGTCAGCTCTCTGGGCTTCTCTACGGCAGGCATCATCGCGGCGTTTTCCGCCGTCGCCCTCGCCGTCGCCCTCGCCTTGAAGGACAGCCTCGGCAGCCTTGCGAACGGCGTCATCATCATCTTCACGAAGCCCTTCAAGAAGGGAGACAGCGTCAAGATCGGCGACTACACGGGCAGCGTGCAGGAGATCCGCCTCTTCAACACCAAAATTTTAACGCCCGACAACGACACCGTCATCATCCCCAACAGCGACGTTTTGGGGAGCGAGCTCGTCAATTACAGCACCATGCCCATGCGGCGCATCGCCTTTGACTTCTCCGTCGCCTACGGCGAAGACCCCGAGACGGTCAAGCGCGTCGTGCTCGAGGGGGTGAAAGCCATCCCCAACGTCGTGGATACGCCCGCGCCCTCCGTCGTCATCACCGACTATCAGGCGAGCGCCGTCGGCTATTCCGTGCGCGTGTGGACGCCCAACGAATTTTACTGGACGACGCACGCCGCCATCCGCGACACCGTGCTGAAAGTGCTCAACGAGAACGGGCTCGAGATCCCCTACGACCGCCTCGAAGTCACGATGCGGCCCAACGCTTCCTACGGAGGTGACGAAAAATGAACATCTTTCTGCTGTTGACCGATGCTGCCGAACCCGTCGCCGAAACCGCCGGAACTTCGGGCGAGCTGCTCCTCAACTATCTCATCTACGCCGTCATCATCGTCGTCGGCATCCTCATCCTGCTGCTCCTGAGAAGGGCAACACGCCTTCCCACCCATGCGGAAGTCAAGGAAAAGATCGCCGTCTTCTCCGCCGCCCTTGCCGCCGCGGACGAGAGCGCGCCCGAACACCTTGTGGAGCGGCTCAACCGCGCCAACAAGCTCCTCGGCGACTGCGACAAAGATCGGAAGAGCGTCGTGT
>URMI01000288.1 GCA_900548845.1 uncultured Clostridia bacterium
CGCGCCGCCTTTGTTTTGAAGGCGGCGCGCCCCGCAAAGTGTTACGACGTGCCCGCAAAGTGTTACGGCGTGCCGAACGCTTCGGGGTAAAACGGGCTTTCGGGTCAGAGTGCGCCGAGCGTTTCCTCGATGGCGCGCAAGATCGCGGGCGTGCCGTTTTGGACGGGGGTATTTTGCAGGCGCGCCCGAAGCGCTTCGTCCTCTTGCAGCGCCGAGAGCGCCGAAGGGAGGGCTTCCGGGCGGGCGAGTTCGCGTTCGCGCAGGACATGGCAGAGCCCGCGCGCTTCGAAATAGCGCGCG
The DNA here is from genome assembly GCA_900548845.1 of uncultured Clostridia bacterium. GTDB lineage: Bacteria > Bacillota > Clostridia > Christensenellales > Borkfalkiaceae > Gallimonas. The sequence goes on from URMI01000288.1 coordinate 301, forward strand.
TTTTCGAGCTGGTCGCCGCGGGAGGCGCGCTCGAGGGGCACAAGAAGGGCGGGCTTTTGGAGGGCGAGCGCCTCGAACACCGTGTTGCTGCCCGCCCGCGAGAGGACGAAGTCCGTCGCCGCATAGGCGCTTGCCATGTCAGGCTCGAAAGAAAGCGCCGTGTATCCGCGCGGCGCGCTTGACGGTGCGCTTTGCAGAGGGCTGCCCTTCCCATAAAGGTGCAAGATCTGAAACGCATCGAGCAGGGCGGGAAGATGCGCGCTCACCGCCTCGTTGAGGGTGCGGCTGCCGCTCCCTCCGCCGAGGACGAGGAGCACGGGTTTTCCTTTCCTGAAGCCGTATTTGGCGCGGGCGCGGCTCGGGCTGCCCGTGAACAGCTCTTTCCGCATGGGCGAGCCCACGCATCTGCCGTTTGCAAAGCGGCGGGCGGTCTCTTCGAAGGAGGTGAGGACGAGCTTGCAGCGGCGCGCCGTGAGGCGGGTCGCAAGCCCCGGGGAAAGGTCGCTCTCGTGCGTGAGGGCGGGGATGTGCAGGCGGCGGGCGGCGAACAGATAGGGAAGGCTCGCGTATCCCCCCTTGGAAAAGACGAGGTCGGGCTTCAGCTCGTTCAGAAGGGCGAGGGCGCGCCGCTCCGACTGCGCCATGCGGAAGGGCAGCGTGAGATTTTTGGGCGTGAGGCTGCGCACAAGTTTGGGGCAGGGGATGCCGTAAAAAAGATAGCCTGCCTCCTTTGCGAGCCGTTCTTCGATGCCGCCGCTGCTCCCCGCATAGGTAAGGCGGCACTTGCCTTCAAGTTCTTGCATGACGGCGAGGTTGGGCACGGTGTGCCCCGCGCTCCCCCCGCCGCAGAAGAGGATGTGTTTCATCCTATCAGTATATGCAGGCGCACGCAAAGCTTGCGCGGGAGTGGGGAGAGAAAACGCTGCGGGGCGGAGTATTCCGCCGCGCCGCCTGCGTTTTATGGGGGTATCCTCTTATGTACCATTCTTCGTTGGCAGCTTTTGCAGGGAAAGGCAGAAGACGCCCTCTTCGAAATGCAGAAGGGCTTTTTGACCGCTTTGCACGATGAGGCAGTCGAAAACGTCGCGCACGGCGAGCAGAAGTTCTTCGAAAAGGCGGGTTTCGTTCATCGTTTGATTTTTCTCTTGCGATTGCAGCATACTTTTGTAGTGCTCCTTATTTTTGATTTGACAAAAGCTGCGCGCATTGCTTTTGTAAGAATAGTATACCGTTCCAACTCCCCTGAATCAACAAAATCAGGGGAGTTTGTCCGATAATTTATTGACGAAATACCACTATTTTTGGGGAATTATGTCGAAATTATCGGAGAATCTGAAAGACTTGATGCAGGAGGCGGAGATCAATGCGCCTGCCCTTGCCAAAGCGACGGGCATCGATGCTTCTACGATCCTGACATTGCTGCGCGGAGACGGGCTTCCATACGTCGATACGCTCGTAAAACTTGCCGACCATTTTCACTGTTCGACCGATTATCTGTTGGGATTGACCGACTTGTTGACGGAGGAAACGTATAAGGAGAGACCGCCGTTTTCTGAGCGGCTCACCTTTTTGCTGCACAACTTTAAGACGACGAAATATCGGCTCGAAAAGGAGACGGGGCTTTCGGAAAAGACGGTCAATCGTTGGCATAACGGGAAGACGCAGCCGACCGTGGAAAGTCTCGTGCGGCTCGCGAACTATTTTCATT
>URMI01000289.1 GCA_900548845.1 uncultured Clostridia bacterium
GGTCCTTCCCGCCGAAGACGTTGGAATAGGAGCGGTGCGTGAAGCACGCCTTCAGAAGCTCAAGGTTACGGAAGGGATAGCCGATCGCTTCCTGAGCTGCTTCGAGCTCGCCCGCGCTCAGATCTTCGCCGTTACGCATCCTGTTTTTCGAGCGCACCCGAGGTGAGCATCTCCTCGATGGTCTCGACGAGGCGGTTGTTGTAGGCGTCGAGCGCCTGGATGACGGAGGGGCAGATCGCATTTGCCTTGGAGGAGCCGTGCGATTTGACGACCACCTTTTTAAGCCCCAGAAAGACGGAGCCGCCGAGCTTGGCGTAATCGAGCATATCCGCAAGCCCCTTGATCTGCTTCCTCGCGCAGAGGTATGCGAGCTTGGAGGCAAGATTTTTCTTGAACTCGCGCTTCAAGATGGCGGAGACCGTCTTGCCGCAGCCTTCCACCGACTTTAAGGCGATGTTGCCCGAGAAGCCGTCCGCAACGGCGACGTCCACATCGCCGAACATGATGTCGCGCCCTTCGATGTTGCCCGCGAACTCGATGTTGGGGTTGGCCTTCAGGAGCTGATGCGCTTCCTGATGCAGGGGGTCGCCCTTGTGCTCTTCGGTGCCGTTGGTGAGCAAGCCCACGCGGGGATGCTCCATATGGAAGGCAGCCTTGCCGTAGGCAGACGCCATGATGGCGAACTGTTCGAGGTACTGCGGCTTGCACTCGGCATTGGCGCCGCAGTCGCAAAGGAGCGTCCGCGAGCCGCGCACGTTGGGGATGCCCGGGCAGAGCGCGGGGCGCAAGACCCCCTTGATGCGCCCGATGAGCATGATGCCGCCCGTGAGCACGGCGCCCGTCGAACCCGCCGAGACGAACGCCGCCGCCTCGGGGTCCTCCTTTAAGATGTTCATGCCGACGACGAGCGAAGAGTCGCGCTTAGAACGGATGGCGTGCGTGGGCACGTCGTCGTTGGTGATCTCCTCGGTGCAGTGCCTGATTTCCACGCGCGCACTGTCGTGCGGGGTCTTTGCAAGTTCGGCGCGGATGCGCGCCTCGTCCCCCGTGAAGAGGACGGAAAAATTTTCCCGTTCCCGAAGCGCTAAAAGCGCGCCCTTTACGATCTCTTCGGGGGCGTTGTCTCCGCCCATCGCGTCTACGACGATCTTTACCATATCCTTCTCCTTTTCCCTCGCCAAAGCGGCGAAAGTCATACAAAATGATTATACCATTTATTTTGGAAAAAGACAAACAAAACGCGCCGCTTGTGTGGAGTCGGCGCGCTTTTTCGCGTTGAGAAGATATTTTTGGGGAAGAACCGCGGGGCGGCGGGCGGTTTTACTGCCGCTCCACCCAGACGGAACAGTCGAGATCGCCGAGTTCGAGCGCCTTCGCTTTGAGGGCGGAAGCGATCTCCTTGTCCTTTGCCTTGCAGTCGAAGGGGACGGCTGCCTCGAAGACGAGCGTCTTCTTCGCGCCGCGCACAAGGCGGAAATCGTGCAGGTCGAGCCCTTCGAAGAGCCCCTGCGTTTTGCCGCGCACCTCGGCTTCGAGCCGCTGCGCCTCCTCGTCGTTGAGGTCGACGGGGTCGAGATGGCTGGTAAGATCGATGCCGAGCTCTTCGCGCACCTTCCGTTCGAGGCGGTCGAGCGCCTCATGGGAGAGCATCGCGGGCTCGCTCGCGTCGCGTTCGACGTGGGCGGTCGCAAAGAGGTGCTCGGGCCCGTAGCTGAAGAGGCGCACGTCGTGCACGCCGAGGACCCCCTCGCCCTTTAAGATGCAGGCGCGGAGCGCGTCGAGCTGTTCCCCTTCGGGCGCCTGCCCCAGGAGTTTGGAGCCCGCCTCGCGCAGCACGCCGACGCCCTGCCACAGGATGAAGAGGGCGACGAAGATGCCCGCCCAGCCGTCCGCCGAGGGGACGTTCGCATACATCGAGACGAGAGTACCGATAATGGCGGCGAGCGTTGCAAGGCAGTCGCAGGCGCTGTCCTTCGCAGCACCGAGGAGCGGGTCGGAACCGCCCATC